>NZ_JBVJWR010000009.1:0-264699 GCF_055602235.1 Streptomyces sp. NPDC037410
TCCGTGAGGTGAGTTCCTAGACAGCTCCCACCACACCGGAGGTCTTCGCCATGTTCAAGACCAGACCAGTGTCAACAACGCTCGTGATCAATACATCTAGGGCCTGTCCGGCGGATCACGGCCGGGGCCGGCCCTGATCCGCCGCCCACCCCCCCCAGGCGGTGCCCTACGGTTTCGGGTTCGTCCTCTTGGGCTTGCCCGAAGCCGCCATTCCGGCCGCCGTCGGCATGAAGTCGGCGAGCAGCTCGTGCGTCTCCTTGACCAGCGGGCGCAGGATCCGGAAGCGGGAGAGTGAGATCGCGCGGGCGGTGACCGGGGAGAGGCGCTCCACCAGGCGACGGCTGTTCGCCGCACCCTCCGAGCGGTCGTACACCCAGAACAGCACGAGGCCCATCTGCTGGAGCCACAGCAACTGCGGGAGGGCTTCCTTCAGTTCCGGGTCGATCTTGACCGAGGCGCCGGAGATGACCCGCCGGTGCACCTCGATCGCGGCCTCGCGCGGGCCCTCCGACTCGGGGGAGAAGGGGCTGAGCGGGCTGTCCGGGTCGGCGGCGTTCTTGAAGAACTGGGCCGCGAACTCGTGGTACGGCTCCGCGATGTCGAGCCAGCCGAGGTAGACCCCGCGGATACGGGCCGTCAGGTCCTTCTCGGGGCCGGTCAGGATGGGCTCCACGGCCGCCTGGTGCTCCTCGGCGATCCGGTCGTAGAAGCCCTGGACGAGGTGCTCCTTGGAGGAGAAGTAGTAGTACGCGTTGCCGACGGAGACCCCGGCCTCCTGGGCGATGGCCCGCATCGTCGTCTTGTCGTAACCGCGCTCCTTGAACAGCCGGAGCGCGGTTTCGAGGATGAGCGTGCGGGTCTGCTCGCTCTTGGGGGCCTTCTTCTCTTCGGCCTTCTTCTCTTCCGTCACAGGGGCGAGCCTAACCGGCACTCGGCCGGGTCTCGCCGGGCGGACCGGGCACCGCGCAGTGCCCGTCCGCGCAGGACCGGTCGTCCGCTCCCGGTCCCTTGAGGGCCTCGCGCCACTTCGCGGCGGCGAGGACGGTCACGCGGGCGAAGGGCTGTCCGGCGGGGGTGGCCAGCCAGTGGGCCTTGGGCCGGTGCTCGGCCAGGGCCCAGAGGCAGACGATCCAGGCGGAGGCCTCGCGGTAGACCTGCCCCCGGTCCCCGATCACGGTGATCTCCCGCAGGGTCGCGGCGTGGTCGAGGGCCGGGAAGAGGCGCCGTGCCTGCTGCGAGCCGGCCGGTACGAGGTCGAGCGGGACGAGGTGCCGCTGCCGGAGCAGCCAGTGCCTCAGGTGCACGCAGAGCGGGCAGTCGGCGTCGTACAGCACGGTCAGGCCTCCCACGGGGGTCGTGGGGCGCGTCGGGGCCGACACGTGGTCAGGCCTGCGGCGCGGGCGGGGCCCAGGGGCCGGCCTTGGGTGTGGTGGTCCAGCCCTGGGGGCCGACCGGCGGGACCTGTTCGCGCTCCATCACTCCGCGGCGGCGGATCTTGTTGAGCACGTACACGTTCCCGAGGTGCATCGCGCCGAGGACGAGCAGGACCACTCCGAGCTTGACGGAGAGGGCCTCGAAGAGGGCCCGGGCGTCGATGACGGCGGCGTCCTGGCTGAGGTAGAGGGCGACGAAGCCGAAGTTGACGAGGTAGAAGCCGACCACGAGGAGGTGGTTGACGGCTTCCGCGAGCTTCTCGTTCCCGTGCAGGACGTCGGAGAGGAAGATCCTTCCGTTGCGGCTGAGTGTGCGGGCGACCCAGATGGTGAGGCCCACGCTGATCAGCAGGTAGGCGATGTACGCGATGACAGTGAGGTCCATGCCCCACCCTCCCTTGAACGCGTTCAAAAGCTGGCGGTCATGACTGTAGACCTCTTCTTGAACGTGTTCAAGTCGTTTCAGGCGCCTGAGCCCGTCGAGGTGAACCGCCGCACCCCCGGAACCAGCGCCGTCCCCGCGCAGCACCCGCCCACCACCACCGCGGCCGTGAGCAGCGGCACGCGGGGGCCCCAGGCCGAGGCGGCGAGCGGGGCGAGGGCGTAGCCCAGGGGCGTCGAGGCCAGCGAGAGCAGCCAGTCGTACGAGGAGACGCGGGCGAGCGCGTGGGCGGGCACCGCCCGCTGGACCGCGGTCTCCCAGACGGGGGAGAGGAAGCCGAGCCCCGCCTGCGCGAGCCCGTACGCCGCGATCGTCACCGGCGCGGGCGCGGCGAGGGCGAGCAGGGCGAGCGGCAGCGCGTACGTGGCGAGGCCGAGGTTCGCGACGAGGACCGGGCGCCGGGGGCGGAACCGGTCGGCGAGCAGTGCGCCGAGGAGGAAGCCGACGGCGCCGACCTGGAGGAGGACGACCCAGGTGGTGCCGCCGCCGAGCCGCTCCACGGCGATGGCGGGCCCGAGGGTCATCAGGACGGCGGCGGCGCCGTTCCAGGCGCTGTGGCCGATGAGGCTGGTCCAGTACCAGTCCCGGGAGCGGACCTCCTGCCAGCCCTCGGCGAGGTCGGCGCGGAGCGAACGGCGCGGGATCCGGACGCGCTTCACCCGTACGGCGGTCAGGAGCAGGGCGCTGACGGCGAAGGTGGCCGCGTCCAGGACGAACGCCCAGCCGGGGCCCACGGTCAGGACCAGGGTGCCGGCGAGGGCGGGTCCGGCGAGGCGGGTGGCGCTCTGGGCGACGCCCATCGCCGCGTTGGCCCGGTGGAGGGACTCCTCGGTCACCGTGCCCTTGATCAGCGGCGAGCCGGTCGGCATCGCGAAGGCCCCGGCGGCGCCGCCCAGGGCCTCGGCGACCGCGAGGACGGCGAGGCTGGGGGTGCCGCCGAGCAGCTGGGTGCCGACGAGGAGCTGGGTGGCGCAGCGTACGACGTCCGTGGTGAGCGCGACCGTACGGGCGTCGAAGCGGTCGCCGACGACGCCTCCCACCGGGAGCAGGAGCAGCTTGGGGACCATCGCGCAGGCGAGGACGAGGGCGAGCGCCGAGGTGGAGCCGGTGGCCTTCAGGACGGCGAGGGCGAGGGCCGCGGGGATGGCGGCGTCGCCGAGGAGGGAGAGGGTGCGGCCGGTGAAGAGGAGGCGGAAGGAGCGGGTGCGCAGGGGGTGGGGGACGGGTGAGGGCGCGAGGGCGCGCGTCGGGGCTGCGGGCATGGGTCGCAGAGTATTTCGGTACCGAATCTTTCGTCAACGAAATACTTCCGGAGGGAAAGCCGCCCGTGCCGACGTACGATCACCCCATGGCGCCCCCCGAGGAACCGCGCGGACCGCGCGAACCGCGCACCCCGCGCGACTGGACCGACGACCACGTCGACCGCTGGCAGCCCGTCCTGCCCGGCCTCGACCCCGTCGTCGAAGGCGCGGTCACCCGGATGAAGAAGCTCTCGGTCCATCTGCGCCGGGTCAGGGAGCAGTCCCTCGTCGACTTCGACCTGGAACGCCACGAGTTCGACACCCTCCACAAGCTCGCGGGGCGCGGCGGCAGCGCCGCACCCTCCGAACTCGCCCAGGACCTCGACCTGGCCCCGGCCTCCGTCTCCGGCCGCCTCGACGCCCTGGAGAAGCGCGGCTTCGTCCGCCGCACCCAGTCCACGACCGACCGCCGCCGCGTGATCGTCGAACTCACCGACTCCGGCCACGAGACCTGGCTCGGCGCGATGGACGTCCTCGGCCACGAGGAGGAGCGGCTCCTCGGCGTGCTCGCCCCCGAGGAGCGCGACCTGCTCAACGGCCTGCTGCGCCGGATCATGGTCGAGGCGGAGGCGGGCGGCCCCGCCCAGCCCTGGCACGCCTGAGCCCCGGGGCCGTCGCAGGCGTCAGATGCTCAGCGTCCGCGCGTAGTTCAGCTGGCCCATCACCCAGTGGAAGGTGTCCGGGGTCGTCGCCGGGATCATCGTCACGTGGTGGCGGCCGCCGCTGGTCACCGTGATCTGGACGAAGCCGGTGGTCTGCTTCTCCTTCATCAGCAGGAACAGCAGGCCGAGGAAGCAGAAGAGGAAGAAGACGACGGCGAGGACGATCGCGACCGTCGGCATCTTCTCCTCGACCCGCGACATGTCCATCGCGTTCCACACGGCGCCCTTGAGGGGCATGTTCCCGGCCGGCGTGATGATCTGGTCGCCGACCACGACGATGTCACCGAGGCTCAGCACCGGCATTCCCGCGGCGCCCGGCCCGTACTGCGGCATCCCCGCGCCGCCCGGCCCGTACGGAGCCATCCCCGCGCCCGCCGGCCCGTACTGCGGCGGCACCGGCACGCCGCCCGGCAGGGTCGGCTGGTAGGGCGGCGGAGTCTGCGGGTACCCGTACGCGGGCGTCGCGCCCTGCTGCCCCGGCCCCCACTTGTACTCACCGTCCGCGTAAGGGTTCGGCTCGCTCATCAGTCCCCGACTCTCTGTGCAATGGAAAAACCCGGTGCGAGGGAAACGCCCGCGGAAAGGGGAAAGCCCGCTCCCGCACGCCGCAGCGTACAGAAGCGGGCTCCCCGGCCGGACAGGCTGTCAGAAACGACGCGTGATCAGCGCGCGCTTCACTTCCTGGATGGCCTTCGTGACCTCGATGCCACGCGGGCACGCGTCGGTGCAGTTGAACGTCGTGCGGCAGCGCCACACGCCGTCCTTGTCGTTCAGGATCTCCAGGCGCTGCTCGCCCGCCTCGTCACGCGAGTCGAAGATGAAGCGGTGCGCGTTGACGATCGCGGCCGGACCGAAGTACTGGCCGTCGTTCCAGAAGACCGGGCAGGACGACGTGCACGCGGCGCACAGGATGCACTTGGTGGTGTCGTCGAAGCGCTCGCGGTCCTCGGCGGACTGCAGACGCTCGCGGGTCGGCTCGTTCCCCTTGGTGACCAGGAACGGCATGACGTCCCGGTACGCCTGGAAGAACGGCTCCATGTCGACCACGAGGTCCTTGAGCACCGTCAGGCCCTTGATGGCCTCGACCGTGATCGGCTTCTCGGGGTTGATGTCCTTGATCAGCGTCTTGCAGGCGAGCCTGTTCTTGCCGTTGATCCGCATCGCGTCCGAGCCGCAGATGCCGTGCGCGCAGGAACGGCGGAACGTCAGCGTTCCGTCCATGTCCCACTTGATCTTGTGAAGGGCGTCGAGCACACGCTCCTTCGGGTCGATCTCGATCTGGAAGTCCTCCCAGACCGCGGCGTCCGACACCTCGGGGTTGAAGCGGCGGATCCGCATCGTGACCGTGATGTAGGGGGAGGCGGCGGAGTCCGCCTCGACCTTGTCCAGTACGGGGGTAGCCATCAGTACTTACGCTCCATCGGCTGGTAGCGGGTCTGGACGACCGGCTTGTAGTCGAGACGGACGGTCTCGGAGCCGTCCTCGCCGACCTCGCGGTACGCCATGGTGTGGCGCATGAAGTTGACGTCGTCGCGGTTCGGGTAGTCCTCGCGGTAGTGACCGCCGCGGGACTCCTTGCGCGCCAGGGCCGAGACGGCCATGACCTCGGCCAGTTCGAGCAGGTTGCCCAGCTCGATGGCCTCCAGGAGGTCGGTGTTGAAGCGCTTGCCCTTGTCCTGGATGGACACGTTCTCGTAGCGCTCGCGCAGCTCGGCGATCTTCTCGACGGCCGTCTTGATGGTCTGCTCCGTGCGGAACACCATCACGTTGGCGTCCATCGTCTCCTGGAGCTCGCGGCGCAGGTCGGCGACCCGCTCGCTGCCCGTGGAGTTGCGCAGCTTCTCGATCTGCGCGACGACCATGGACTCCGGGTCCTCCGGCAGCTCGACGAAGTCGTGCTTGGCGGAGTACTCGGCGGCGGCGATGCCGGAGCGCTTGCCGAAGACGTTGATGTCGAGCAGCGAGTTGGTGCCGAGGCGGTTGGCGCCGTGCACGGAGACACAGGCGACCTCGCCGGCGGCGTACAGACCCGGGACGACGGTGGTGTTGTCCGACAGGACCTCACCCTCGACGTTCGTCGGGATGCCGCCCATGGCGTAGTGCGCGGTGGGCTGGATCGGGATCGGGTCCGTGTACGGCTCGATGCCGAGGTACGTACGGGCGAACTCGGTGATGTCCGGGAGCTTGGCGTCGAGCTGCTCCGGCGGAAGGTGCGTCAGGTCCAGGTAGACGTGGTCGCCCTCGGGGCCGCAGCCGCGGCCCTCGCGGATCTCCGTGTAGATGGAGCGGGAGACGACGTCACGGGACGCGAGGTCCTTCATGACCGGCGCGTACTTCTCCATGAAGCGCTCGCCGTCCTTGTTGCGGAGGATGCCGCCCTCACCACGGGCGCCCTCCGTCAGCAGGATGCCCATGCGCCAGATGCCCGTCGGGTGGAACTGGAAGAACTCCATGTCCTCCAGGGGCAGACCGCGGCGGTAGCAGGCGGCCTGGCCGTCACCGGTCAGGGTGTGGGCGTTGGAGGTCACCTTGAAGAACTTGCCGGTGCCGCCGGAGGCGTAGATGACGGCCTTCGCCTGGAAGATGTGGAGCTCGCCGGTGGCCAGCTCGTAGGCGACGACGCCCGCGGAGTGCTTGACCCCGTCGACCTCGGTGATCAGCTGGTCCAGGACGTAGAACTCGTTGAAGAACTCCACGCCCTCCTTGACGCAGTTCTGGTACAGCGTCTGGAGGATCATGTGGCCGGTGCGGTCCGCGGCGTAGCAGGACCGACGGACCGGGGCCTCGCCGTGGTTGCGGGAGTGACCGCCGAAGCGGCGCTGGTCGATCGTCCCGTTGGGCGTCCGGTTGAACGGCAGGCCCATCTTCTCCAGGTCGAGGACGGCGTCGATGGCCTCCTTCGCCAGGATCTCGGCGGCGTCCTGGTCGACCAGGTAGTCACCGCCCTTGACCGTGTCGAAGGTGTGCCACTCCCAGTTGTCCTCCTCCACGTTCGCCAGCGCGGCGGCCATGCCGCCCTGCGCGGCGCCCGTGTGGGAGCGGGTGGGGTAGAGCTTCGTCAGCACGGCGGTGCGGCTGCGCTTCGTCGACTCGATGGCCGCGCGCATGCCGGCGCCACCGGCGCCGACGATGACGGTGTCGTACTTGTGGATCTTCATGACGTGGATTACCTCAGCCCCGTGCCTAGCGGATGTTCGGGTCGAAGGTGAAGATCACCAGCGTGCCCAGAAGGATGGTGAACACCGTGGCGGTGTACAGCAGGCCCTTGAGCCACAGGCGCGTGTTGGCCCGCTCCGCGTAGTCGTTGATGACCGTACGGAGGCCGTTGGCGCCGTGCAGCATGGCGAGCCAGAGCATCAGCAGGTCCCAGACCTGCCAGAACGGGGACGCCCAGCGGCCGGCCACGAAGGCGAAGCCGACCTTGGTGACGCCGCCGTCCAGGAAGAGCTGGATCAGCAGGTGGCCGAGGACCAGGACGACGAGGACCACGCCGGAGAGGCGCATGAAGAGCCACGCGGCCATCTCGAAGTTGCCGCGGGTCGCGCGCGGGGTCTTGCCCGTGCGCTTGCGGGGGGCCTCGATGTACGGCGCGGGGTTGTCCACGTCGTAGTGCGCGCCGCCCTCGACGGGGCCGATCGCGGTGGAGGTCGTGTCAGCAGACATGAGTGGCGTCAGCTCCCGAACAGTTCACGTGCGGCGTGGCCGAGGACGGGGTACAGCGAGCCCGCCATCAGCACGACCCAGATGCCCACGACGGTCCAGAGCATCTGCTTCTGGTAGCGCGGGCCCTTGGACCAGAAGTCCACGGCGATGACCCGGAGGCCGTTCAGCGCGTGGAAGAGGATGGCGGCGACCAGGCCGTACTCCAGAAGAGCGACGATCGGCGTCTTGTAGGTCGCGACGACCTCGTCGTACGCCTCGGGGGAGACGCGGACGAGAGCGGTGTCCAGCACGTGTACGAACAGGAAGAAGAAGATGAGGACGCCGGTGACTCGATGAGCCACCCAGGACCACATTCCTTCCCGGCCGCGGTACAGCGTTCCAGCCGGCACGGAAAAACCCTCCGGGAGCGGGGATCGGGGTCGGCCGGCTTCTCTGTCGGTCTGACCCGGCCGGGTACGGTCCACCGGCCCCGGTCATCGTAGCGACGAGTTGTCGGTTCGCTCGCCCGGGGTCCATCGGTGTGATCAAACAGGCACGGACGGACTATCGCACAGACCGAAATCGCCGTATTCGGGACGGAATCACGGCCCGGAGTGTCGTGATGTGCGCGGTGTGAGTCCCTCGGACAGCCGGAAGGCCAGCCGGGCGCGGGCGAGACGGCGGAGTTCGTCGGCGGCGATCACCCGCTCCTCCTCCGCTTCGTTGCCGAGACGTGACCGGATACCGGCCAGTACCTGGTCGAGGCGCTCCCCGGGACGCACCCCGTCGAGGCTGATCACGAACGCGTGTCCGAAGCTGCTCTCGTACGCGGCGTGGGCGGCCCGCAGCGCGGTCCGGGCGGCCGGCGGGGCGTCCGGATGCGGCAGCGCGGAGGACTCGGCGGCCAGCGCCTCGTCCAGATCGGCGCGGGAGAGGTCGTATCCGGCCTCGTCGGCGGCGGCGAGCAGGGCGTCCACCGTCGGGTACGGGCGGTGCGCCGCGACCCGTTCGGCCCAGCGCTCGCTGTGGCAGCAGGTGAGCAGCAGTGCCACCGCCTCGGCGGGCGAGGCCGCGTTGAAGGCGATCAGACCGCCGGCGTGCCGCGTGTGGGTCTGCTGGGCGGGTATGGCAGGCGTGTCCGTGGAGCCCGGCTTCCGGCAGGGGGCATGGGTGTCGCTGGTCAGCGTGGGCTCCGGTGCTCCGGGACGGACGGGGTGGGGTGGGTGTGACGCAACGTTATCGACGGGAAGAGGGAAGTGTCCGACGGATGCGCGATTTTCACCCGGAAGGGAGAGTTTCGGAACACATGATGGACGATCGGCTTCCGGCTCCGCCGACTGGTCCGACCGTCATCCGTACGGGAGGATTCCGAATGATGCGGTACTCCCTCCGGGGGCCTCGCCGGGCCTCCGCACTTCTGGCGACCGCGGTGGCGCTGGCCGCCGTGGCGGCCTGCTCGAACGATTCTCCGTCAGGTCCGGCCGGCCCGACGACCACGGCCGTGCCCACGAGCACCCCGCCGCCGCGCCCGACGCCCACCCCCACGCCCTCCAAGAGCTACGCCCTCTCCACGGCGCCGCGCACGGTTCCGGCCGTCCGCGGCCACGAGGCCGCCCGAGGCCCCGGCTGGAAGCCCGCGCCCACGGGCGGGGTCGTCCTCGCCGCCGGCAGCGAGGCCCTCGCCGACGAGGGGCGGCTGCTCGCCGGGGAGCTCGGCGTCCCGTACCGCGGGGCCGCCGCGGCCGGCCCCGGGGACGTCGAACTGGCCCTCGGCGGGACCGGCGCCCCCGAGTCGTACACCCTGACGGTCTCCGGCGGCCGCGTCCGGATCGCCGGGCCCGACGAGGCCGGGGTCTTCTACGGCACCCGCACCCTCAAGCAGTCGGTGAAGGCCACCGGCGCGATGCCCGAGGGCACGGTCACCGACCGGCCGGCGAAACCGCAGCGCGGCCTGATGGTCGACATCGCCCGCAAGTACTTCACCGCCGCCTGGCTGGAGGACCGCATCCGGGAGATGAGCGACCTGAAGCTCAACCAGCTCGGGCTGCACTTCTCCGACGACCAGGGCTTCCGGATCCAGTCCGACAGCCACCCCGAGGTCGTCTCCGCCCAGCACCTCACCAAGGCCGAGGTCCGCCGGATCCTCGCCCTCGCGGCGAGCCGCCACGTCACGGTGATCCCCGAGATCGACTCCCCGGGACACCTCGGCGCCGTCATCGCCGCCCACCCCGGACTCCAGCTCGTCAGCGCGAGCGGCCGGACCCCGCGCGGGACCGTCGACATCTCGAACCCGGAGTCGGCGAAGATCGTCGACGAGCTGCTGCGCGAGTACACACAGCTCTTCCCCGGGGCGTACTGGCACCTCGGCGGGGACGAATACGTCGCCCTGATGTCGAAGAACCCCGAGGCGAGCTACCCGAAGCTGGCGCGGGCCGCGGTCGCGGAGTACGGGCCCTCGGGCCGCGTCCAGGACCTCGCCACCGGCTGGCTCAACGACCGCGCGGCCGTCGTCCGCCCCACCGGCAAGACCCTCAGGGCCTGGAACGACGGCTTCTTCACCGGCGGGGTGGTGGCCCCGGACAGGGACATCGAGGTCGAGTACTGGACGGGCCGCGAGATCGGCGCGCGGCTGCCCGTCTCGTACCTGAGCGCGGGCCGCAAGGTGGTCAACCTCAACGACGACTACCTCTACTACATCCTGGGCGAACCGAACCGCTTCCCGTACCCCACGGGCCGCCGCATCTACGAGCAGTGGACCCCCCGCGTCCTGCGCGGCTCCACCCCCGTGCCGGCGCGGTACGACCCCCAGATCCTCGGCGGCCGGCTCGCGGTCTGGTGCGACCTCTCCCGGGCCCAGACCCAGGACCAGGTGGCAGCCGGCATCCGCCTCCCCCTCGCGGCCCTCGCCCAGAAGGTCTGGGACCCGACGCCGCCGACGCTGACGTGGGCCGATTTCCGGGTGCTTGCGGCGAAGGTGCACTGAGCGGGAAAACTGCAAGCATTCTGCTTGCGCTGCGACTAAACTTGTCGCATGGCCACTCTCTATGTGCGGGACCTGTCCGAGGAAGCGCTGACCGAGCTGAAGATAAGAGCTGCCCGCAATCGGCAGTCCCTCCAGGCGTATGCCCGGACTCTGCTGGAGCAGGAAGCGGCGACACCCTCGCTGGAGGACGTGATCGCCCGCATTCAGGAGCGGGCGACCGCCCACCTGTCGACGGACGACGTGCTCGACGAGATCGACCGGGGAAGGCGGCGCGAGTGATCGTCGTGGACGCCGGCGCGCTGGTCATGCTGCTGGCCGACGCGGGCCCGGTCGGCGCGGCGCTGCGGGAGCGGGTGAAGGGGGAGCGCCTGCTCGCCCCGTACCTCGTCGACATCGAGGTGACCTCGGCGCTCCTGGGACGGCACCGGGGCCGCAAGCTGACCGATCGTGAGCTGGGCGACGCCTCCGCGGCGTTCGCCGAGCTGCCGCTGCGCAGGGCGGAGCACCTCCCGCTCCTGCCTCGGGTGCGTGAGCTGTACGCCGACCTCAGCGCCTACGACGCCATGTACGTGGCGCTCGCGGAGGGGTACGACGTTCCGCTGGTGACCAGTGACGGGCGGATCCGGGACGGCGCGCGGGCCACGCGGGCCAAGTGCCCGGTGGAGGTGTTCGACGACAAGGCCCTCGGGCTCCGGTAGGACCCTAGTCAACGCCCCCAGGCCACTGGCATGATTCCGGCCGCGCAGTGACGAAAAAGCGCCCCCCGGCGCAGTAGTGGAAGTACTGCGTCCGCATCGGGTGGCGAGGAGGCGTCCATGACGTCGGGGAACGGCCGGAGCCTGCTGGAACTGATCGACAGGGCCGACGAGCGAGGACTGGCCGCGGCCGGGCTCGCCTGTCTCGACCGCTGTCTGCCGCTGCTCGCCCCCGACGGGGCCGACGCCCTGCGCCCCGTCTGGGCCGCCGTCGCGCGGGGCGACGGGGACGCCTGGGGCGAGGCCGTCGCCAAGGCCCGCGTCGAGGTGGAACCCGACAGCGCTGACGGTACGGAGGACGCCGAGGCCGTACGCGGGATGCTCGCGCAGGCCCCGGCGGTCTGGACCGCCGAGGCCCTGCGCACCTGGGCCGGTGACTGCTCCGTCGCGGCGCTCGCCCTGCACGGGCGGTACGACGCGGCCGAGGTGCCCGACGGGCTCGTCGAGCGCTGCCGGGCCGGGGACGCGGACGGCGCGGGCCCGCTGCTCGCCGGAGAGCTCCGCCGTCAGCAGGCCGTCCTCGAAACGGCCGCCCACGGCCCGACCGGACTGCGCCGGGCCCGTGAACTCTCCGTCGAGGGCGGCCGGGTGCTGCGCGCCGTCGTCTCCCGCCGGGCCCGCACCACCTGAACGGCAGACGCCGCCGGGCCGACCGCGGGGCCGGACCGATGACCGGGCCGGGCTGACCGCCGGGCCAGGCTGACCGCCCGGCTGGTCTGACCGGCGGGCCCGGCCGATCGCCGGGCCGGGCCCACCACGGGGCCGGGTCGGTCGCTCGCCCGGCGCCCGCTCGCCCGGCGCCCGCCCGCTCGGCGCCCGGCGCTCAGGCCTCCGGGGTCTCGATCGCGACCGAGGCGATCGCCTCGGCGATCTCGCGCTCCGCCGTGGCCTTGCTCAGGCCGAGGCCGCTCAGCACGCCCCGCCCGTCCTCGTGTTCCAGGAGGGCCAGCAGGATGTGCTCGGTACCGACGTAGTTGTGGCCGAGGCGCAGGGCCTCGCGGAACGTCA
The DNA here is from genome assembly GCF_055602235.1 of Streptomyces sp. NPDC037410. NCBI lineage: Bacteria > Bacillati > Actinomycetota > Actinomycetes > Kitasatosporales > Streptomycetaceae > Streptomyces > Streptomyces sp. NPDC037410. Next base: position 12,227 of record NZ_JBVJWR010000009.1, read on the forward strand.
GCTCCAGGACCTTCTTCGTGTCCGCGTCGAACGGGATCAGCGCCGGGACCTTCTCGGCCTGCGCCGGCAGCGTCGGGGTCACCGCGTTGCGCACCGCCTCCTCCGTCACGCCGTGCCCGGTCAGCCACTTCATGGCGAGCGACTCGGGATCGACGAGCAGGCCGAGGGCCAGGTGACCGGTCGTGACCTGATCGTTGACGGCCGTCCTGGCCTCCTCCTGCGAGGCCACGACCACCTTGCGGGCGCGCGGGGTGAAGCGGCTGAACCCGGCGTTCGGGTCCATCGTGGCGGCGTCCGGCTCCTTCGGCACGAAGCGCTTCTGGGCCGCCTGGCGGGTGACGCCCATGCTGCGGCCGATGTCGGTCCAGGAGGCGCCGGAGCGCCGGGCCTGGTCCACGAAGTGGCCGATGAGGTGGTCGGCGATGTCGCCGAGGTGGTCCGCCGCCATGACGGCGGAGGAGAGCTGCTCCAGAGAGTCCGGGTGGACCTTCTTGATGGCTTCGATGAGGTCGTCGAGACGGACGGGGATGGTCGGGCCGACTGGATTCGTCATGAGGCAACCCTAGGTTGACACCCCCGCCACTGTCAATGACCGGTTGACACTCGTAGGGCGTACGAGGCCCCGGGATGCGCAAGGTCGCCCGAAAGGGTGAGAAGAAGTGCGGAGAAAGGGGGGAAATGGGAGACGACCGGGGCCGCCACCCCCCACAGGAGAGGCCCCGGTCGTCGTCCACGGAGCCGCAGCACGGCTCCGTACTCCTATCTGCGCCAGGGGTGCGGTTTCTGTCACACCCTTGGACGCGCCCGCGACGCACCCGCCGGGGCCGCCCGGAGGTTGCAAGTTGTACAAAGACCCCGGACCGCGTGGACGTGATGCCGCGACACGACGTAGCGTGCAAGGTGCGCGAGCCGGCGTGGCGGCGGTGACCAGCCGCGATGACGCAGGGGCGCGGCCACGTCACCGACGAACAGGGTTTGGGGAGTGCTGGGGGACGACGCGGAGCTGACGGCCGCGGTGCTCGCTGCGCAGAACGGGGACGAGGACGCCTTCCGTACTGTGTACCGCGCCGTGCATCCCCGGCTGCTCGGCTACATACGCACACTGGTGGGCGACACGGACGCCGAGGACGTCGCCTCCGAGGCCTGGCTCCAGATAGCCCGCGACCTCGACCGCTTCGACGGCGACGCGGACCGCTTCCGCGGCTGGGCGGCCCGCATCGCCCGCAACCGCGCACTCGACCACGTCCGGATGCGCGGCCGCCGCCCCGCCGTCGGCGGAGACGAGACCGAGCTCGCCGACAAGCCCGCCGACTCCGACACGGCCGGCGAGGCCATGGAGGCCCTCGCCACCGGCGACACCATGCAGCTGATCGCCCAGCTCCCGCAGGACCAGGCCGAGGCCGTCGTCCTGCGCGTCGTCGTCGGCCTCGACGCCAAGAGCGCCGCCGACACCCTGGGCAAACGCCCCGGCGCCGTGCGCACCGCCGCGCACCGGGGGCTCAAGAAGCTCGCCGAACTCCTCGGAGCCGACGGAAAGGACGACGGCGCGGGAACCGTCTTCCCCCTGGACGGCGTCCCTCCGCAACGCGGCCGCACACCGGGGTCCGTGACCCCGAGCGGTGTGACGCAATCACGTCCGCGTACGCAGAAGGACATGTGATGGCCGACGAGCGGTACCAGTGGCTCGATCAGGAGACCGCGGAGAGGCTGCTCCGCGGTGAGCCGGTCGAGGCCGTCGACGACCGTGCGCGCGCCGAGGCCGAGCGCCTCGCCGAGGCCCTCGGCACGGCCCGCGTCCCGGCCCTCCCGCCTGCCGCGCGCACCGAACTCCCGGGCGAGGCCGCGGCACTCGCCGCCTTCCGCAAGGCCACCGCCGAGCGCGCCGCCTCCGCCGCCTGCGCGCCGGTCTCCGCCACCGCGTCCGCCGGCCGTACCGCCGGCGCCGAACTGGGCCGGATACGGCTCGCGCCCGTCACCGCCCCGGCGCGCCGCTGGGGACGTTCGGTGCGGTACGGGCTCGCCGCCGCGGTCGCCGCCGTCACGGTCGGCGGCGTCGCCGTCGCCGCCGGTACGGGCGTGCTGCCGCTGGTCGGCCCGGCACCCGCCAGCTCCGTCACGGCGGGGGAGACGACGGACCCGCTCGTCTCGAAGGAGCCCGGCATACGCCAGGACCCCGAGGCGCCCCCGACGCGGCCGGGCGACGGCGATCCCACGCCCGGCTCGTCCCCCTCGGCCGACTCCGGGTCCACCACCCCGACCCCCCGCGTCCCGGACGGCCGCGGCACCGCCACCGCCGGTCCGGGCACTCCGACGCCGGGCAGGACGAGCGGAAGCGGCGACAGCGGTGGCACCGGCTCGACGACCACCCGCGAGAAGGCCCTCCAGGCCTGCCGGGAGTACCGGACGGGCAAGCTCGACGCCGCCGGCCGGCAGAAGCTCCAGAACACCCTGCGCGGCGGCGACACCCTGCGCGTCTACTGCGACCGGATCCTCTCCGGCGACTCCGCGAACAGCGGCGGCAACGGCAACGGCACCCCTGAGAGCACGGGCCAGAACGGCTCCAAGGACGGCGACGGCCAGGGCGACGCCAAGGAAGACCCCGACGACAACGCCGACGGCAGCCGCAAGGGCGGATCGAACGGCGGGGCCGGCGGCGCCTCCGAGGGCGGCCAGGGCGGCGGCCAGGGCAGCGGCTCCGGGAACCAGACCTCGGGGAACCATTCCTCCGGGAACCAGACCTCCGGGATCAAGGCCTCCGGCACCCTTTCCGGCGCCCGGCTCCGGGCCTCGGTGACCGTCGTGCTGCCCGTGGGAATCACCGCCGAGGCACGTCTTCCGCTCGCGGTGTAACACTTCTGGACCCGCCGACGCAGTAAGAAATGCCGACTGGTCATCGGCCGCGCAGAGAGCCGGGGTTCCCCCCGTACCTACGGCTCCGCGCACCTGGCGCGGGTGGGGCACGTTCCCCCGGTCCCACCCGCGCCCCTTCCCTTCCTGGTTCTCACCAGTAGACGACGACCTTGTCACCGACCTTCACCTGGTCGAAGAGCGCCGAGAGCTTGACCCGGTCCCTGACGTTCACGCAGCCGTGCGAGGCCCCCGCGTAGCCGCGGGCCGCGAAGTCCGCCGAGTAGTGCACGGCCTGGCCGCGGCTGAAGAACATCGCGTACGGCATGGGCGTGTGGTAGATCGTCGACGTCCAGTCCTTCGCCTTCCACTCGACCTTGAAGAGGCCCTCGCGGGTCGGCGTGTTCTCCGAGCCGAAGCGGACGTCCATCGACGAGACGACCCTGCCGTCGATCATCCAGGCGAGCGTCCGGCTCTCCTTGCTGATGCACATCACCCGGCCGGTCATGCAGCGCTGGTCCGGGGTGTCCAGCTTGTTCGTCGTCGACGGCTTCAGCTCGTCGGCGGTCGGCTTCTTGGTGACGGACAGCAGCGTCTGCCAGGTCTTCTCGTCGACCGAGCCCGTCTCCGGCAGACCCCGGCGCGCCTGGAACTTCCGGACCGAGGTCGCCGTCATCGTCCCGTAGAAACCGGTGGGCGCCCGGTCGAAGAGGTCGAGCTGCCGCAGCCGCGCCTGGAGCTCGCGCACCTGCTCGGTCTCCACGCCTTCACGCATGAGGGGCTTCGCTGCGGGCGTCCCGGTGGTGGGCGCCCCCGTGGAGGGCGTGCCGGTGGGAGGCGTGGCGGAGGGGGACGGCGGCTTGTCGTCGGTGGTGGGGCTGGTGCTGGGCGCGGCCGAACTCGGCGCGGGAGCCGTACCCGTACCCGTACCCGTACCGGATGCGTCGGGAGAGCATCCGGCGGCGAGTGCCACCGCCGCGGCCGCCAGGACCACTCTGCGTATGACGGAAGAAGACCGGTTCATCGTTTGCCCCCCGAGGTGTGTCGTGTGTACGTAGGGATGCTTCCCGCGCGCGTGCGGTTGCGCACCTGAGAGGTGTCTTGTGGGGAAGGTCCCAGCGCGCTGCCCTCCGTCGCCCGCGCACCCGCCACTACAGTCCGTCGCGAGGGGTCGCTACCGCTCGAGTCACAGGTCTATCGGGAGGCACAACGCATGGCGCGCGAGTCGGAGTCGGGGCTGCCCATCGAGCCGGTCTACGGACCGGGCGCCCTGGACGGATGGGATCCCGCCGAGAAGCTGGGCGAGCCGGGCTCGTACCCCTTCACCCGCGGTGTGTACCCCTCGATGTACACCGGGCGGCCCTGGACCATGCGGCAGTACGCCGGCTTCGGCACCGCCGTCGAGTCCAACGCCCGCTACAAGCAGCTCATCGCCAACGGCACCATGGGCCTGTCGGTCGCCTTCGACCTGCCGACCCAGATGGGCCACGACTCCGACGCCCCGATCGCGCACGGCGAGGTCGGCAAGGTCGGCGTCGCCATCGACTCGATCGACGACATGCGCGTCCTGTTCGACGGGATCCCCCTCGACAAGGTCTCCACGTCGATGACGATCAACGCGCCCGGCGCGCTCCTGCTGCTGCTCTATCAGCTCGTCGGCGAGGAGCAGGGCGTCCCGGCGGACAAGCTGACCGGCACGATCCAGAACGACGTGCTCAAGGAGTACATCGCGCGGGGCACGTACATCTTCCCGCCGAAGCCCTCGCTGCGGCTGATCGCGGACATCTTCAAGTACTGCAGGACCGAGATCCCGAAGTGGAACACCATCTCGATCTCCGGCTACCACATGGCCGAGGCCGGTGCCTCGCCCGCGCAGGAGATCGCGTTCACCCTCGCCGACGGCATCGAGTACGTCCGCACGGCCGTCGCCGCAGGCATGGACGTCGACGACTTCGCGCCCCGGCTCTCCTTCTTCTTCGTGGCCCGCACGACGATCCTGGAGGAGGTCGCCAAGTTCCGCGCGGCCCGCCGGATCTGGGCGCGGGTGATGAAGGAGGAGTTCGGCGCGAAGAACCCCAAGTCGCTGATGCTCCGCTTCCACACCCAGACCGCCGGTGTGCAGCTCACCGCCCAGCAGCCCGAGGTCAACCTGGTGCGCGTCGCCGTCCAGGGCCTCGCGGCCGTCCTCGGCGGCACGCAGTCGCTGCACACCAACTCCTTCGACGAGGCCATCGCCCTGCCGACGGACAAGTCGGCCCGCCTCGCCCTGCGCACCCAGCAGGTCCTGGCGTACGAGACGGACGTCACCGCGACCGTCGACCCGTTCGCCGGGTCGTACGTCGTCGAGAAGATGACGGACGACGTCGAGGCCGCGGCCGTGGAGCTGATGGGCCGGGTCGAGGAGATGGGCGGCGCGGTCAGCGCGATCGAGCGCGGCTTCCAGAAGAACGAGATCGAGCGCTCGGCGTACCGGATCGCGCAGGAGACCGACAGCGGCGAGCGGGTCGTCGTCGGCGTCAACCGCTACACGATCGACGTCGAGGAGCCCTACGAGCCGCTCCGCGTCGACCCGGCGATCGAGGCCCAGCAGGCCGAGCGCCTCGCCCGGCTGCGGTCCGAGCGCGACCAGGCGGCGGTGTACGCGGCGCTCGCCGGGCTGAGGAAGGCCGCCGAGGGCACGGACAACGTCCTCTACCCGATGAAGGAGGCCCTCAAGGCCCGGGCCACGGTCGGCGAGGTCTGCGGCGCGCTGCGCGGCGTCTGGGGCACGTACGTCCCGACCGACGCGTTCTGACCGTCTTCACCTGCTGACCGATGCCACCTGTTGAAACTTAAAGCGGAGTGTCGTACCGGTGTGCGACACTCCGCTTCATGCTGGGTGTCACCGATCTACCGACCTATCTCGCCGGGCTCGTCGTCCTCGTCCTCCTCCCGGGGCCGAACTCGCTGTACGTGCTGTCCGTCGCCGCCCGCAAGGGCACCCGGACCGGATTCACGGCCGTCGCCGGGGTGTTCACCGGCGACACGGTCCTGATGACGCTCGCCGGCCTCGGCGCCGCCTCGCTGCTCCAGACCACCCCGCTCCTCTTCATGATCGTGAAGTACGCGGGCGCCGGCTATCTGACCTGGATGGCGATCGGCATGCTGCGGGGCGCCCTGGCCATGTGGCGCACCCGGCACGAGGCCGTCGAGGAGTCCGCCGCCGAGCCGGAGGCCGGGCCGTCCGAGCACCCGTACCGCCGCGCGCTGATCATCAGCGTCTTCAACCCGAAGGCGATCCTCTTCCTGATCTCCTTCTTCGTGCAGTTCGTGGACCCGTCCTACGCCTACCCGGCGCTCACCTTCCTGTTCCTCGGCACCCTGCTCCAGCTCGGCAGCATCCTCTACCTGACGACCCTGATATTCGGCGGTACGAGGCTCGCCGCCGCCTTCCGCCGCCGCAGGCGGCTCTCGGCCGGAGCCACCTCCGCGGCCGGCGCCCTCTTCCTCGGCTTCGCCGCGAAGCTCTCGCTCAGCAGCGTCTGACCGGCTCCCCTTGACCCTCACACCGTGTGAGGCCGTTCCGTAGGGGTCGTCATGTTCACCATCGGAGACTTCGCCCCGCACGGGCGGGTGTCGGTCCGGATGCTGCGCCTGCGCCAGGCCGAGCTGGAGGCGGCGCGGGCGACGGCTCGGTCGTCGTGCACGCCGCCATGACCGTCCCCGAGGGTACGGCCGTGGAGGGCGTCGAGGTGCTCGTCCTGCCCGGCATCGAGGAAGCGGCGACCGTCGTCCACCGGGGCTCGATGGACGAGATCCTGCCGACCGCGCAGACCCTCGCCACCTGGATCGGCACCAACGGCTACACCTCCGCCGGGTACGCCCGCGAGCTCTACCTGGAGTGCCCGGAGGACCGGGCCGGGTGGGTGACCGAACTCCAGGAGCCGGTCGTCCGCCCCTGACCGCGTGCCGCCGAAGGGCCCGGGACCCCCGCACGGGTCCCGGGCCCTTCCCTTCGGGTGGTGGTTCCTTACTTCTGCAGGGCCTTGCTCCGGGCCCTACTTCTTCAGGGCCTTGCGCAGCCGCAGCGCCCGGCGGGCGAGGCGGCGGACCTTCGGGTGGCGGGGGATCGGCAGGCCGCCCGGCAGGTTCAGGACGGTGAGGCGGCGCCGGGTGAAGTGGTGCCGGGTGCGCTCGGCGAGCGGGCCCGAGAGGTGCCGTACCGCCGGCTCCCGCAGCTCCGGACGTATCTTCGGCTGCATCGCGAAGCCGACCGCCGCGACCAGGTCGTTCAGCTCCTCCGTACCGATACCGGCGTCATCGCCCTCCTTCTCCAGGGGCGGGACGACCGCGTCGACGACGGTGAGCGGGATCCGGTTGCTGTTCTGGAACGGGGTGAGCCGTTCCAGGAGGGCGCGCGTGCCGACCCGGGCGGCCGGCAGACCGTAGAACGTCGCCGCCGTGAGCAGCGCCGTCGAGAAGCAGCCGACGACGAGCGCGGGCCGCAGCTCGCGGTAGAGCACCTCGGCGAGCACCGGCCGGTCCTCGACGGTCAGCTCGGCGCCGAGCTCCTCCGCCGCCTCCACCAGCTTCCGCGACCAGGCGTCCGGGGCCGTCGGGTGCGGCTTGAAGACGAGCCGCCGGTGGCCGCGGGCGACCGCGCCCCGCACCATCCGCAGGTGCAGCTCCTCCTCCTCGGCGGCGGTCAGCAGGTTCAGTGCGGCCAGGTACTGGCCGAGGAGCAGCGCGGGGCCCTCCTGGGCGGCGGGGGTTCCCGCCAGCTCCTCGACGACCTTCGTGAAGGCCTCCGTCGGCACCGCCTCCGCCACCGCCCCGAACTCGGCGAGCAGCAGCGGCGCGAGCCCGGGGACGAGGTCCAGGTGGAGCAGCCGGCCCACGCGCCCGCCGATCAGCGGGTCGATCTTGTTACGGGTCGGCCCGTAGCTCATCAGACCGTCCGCGTACACCGTGATCGGCGCGTCGGGGAGCAGCTGGGCGATCGCGAGCGCGGGCGTGACCTGGATCGATTCCAGGACGAGCTCGACGCGGTCGTCGCCGAGGCCCCACAGCGTGCGCAGATGCCGCTGGAGCAGCGGGAGGTCGCTCGCGCGGGGGGTCCAGCCGGCCGGGTGGAGCGGGGAGATCGTCTCGTTCCAGGACAGGACGTCGTCGAAGCGGCCGCGCAGCCGCTCGAAGCCCTCGGCCTCGTCCAGGGCGGGGGTCGTCTCCGGCACGGCCGCGTTGTTGCAGACGAGGAGGATCCGGCGGTCGGCGGGGCCGAAGCAGCCGCTGTCGAGCGCGGCGGCGATCGTCACGGCGCCGTAGAGGGTGGAGGCGCAGAAGATCTGGGTGGTCACGCGGCCACCTCCGTCTTCGCGTCCGTACCGGCCTCATGGACGGGTCCCGTCGGCGGGGGCGCGGGCCTCCGCCTGCGCAGCCGGCGAAGGAGCGTCGCACGGTCCCCGCCCATCGCGTCGAGGGCCTCGTCGAGGACGTCCTGCGGCATCCGCCGCAGCGCGCCCGCGCTCATCGCCTTCAGCTGACGCGCCACCTCGGGCTCGAACCGTTCGATCGAGCTGTTGTGATGGAAAATCACCGCGCAATAGGTGCGGACGGCCTTGGGAAGAAGGAGGTCCGCATCCGCGTCCTTCGCCGTTTCCTCGATCACCTGGTCGAATGCGCGGATGAAATCCAATTGCCGGACGTCGCCGATCTGGGTGAGCGAGGTCGCCACCCCGCGCCGGTAGAACACGCCGAGTTCACCGACCGCGGCGAACGATTCCGCCTCGCGGTGGAGTTTCCAGATCCACGGCCGGTCCTCGGCCGTCCGCAGCCCGTGCGGGAAATGCAGCAGCCCCCGGTCGAGGAGCCGGCGGTGGTAGATCCCGGCCCAGGCGTACGGGTAGTCGACCGAGGTCGTCCGGTGCGCCGGCAGGATAGCGTCCCGCGGGTTCAGCACCTCGCCGCGCCGGGGGACCGGCGCCCGGCGCACCGCGCGGTTGCGGCCGGTGACCGTGACGTGGTCGGTGCGCAGGAAGTCGACGCCCAGCGATTCGGCGGCGTCGACCAGGCGCGCGTAGTAGCCGGGGGCGAGCCAGTCGTCCCCGTCGAGGAAGGCGATGTACTCGCCGCGGGCGGCGTCCAGGCCGGTGTTCCGGGCCGTGGCGAGGCCCTCGTTGTGCTCGTGCCTGATCAGGACGGCACCCGGGATCCCGCGTGCGGCCCGCTCCAGGATCTCCGGAGTCCCGTCCGACGAGCAGTCGTCGACAAGGAGGAACTCGAAGTCCTCGCGGGCGTTGGCCCGCAGGCTCGTGAGGGTGTCGGGGGCGTATGTCTGCACGTTGAAGAACGGCACGACGACGGAGAGCTTGACCACGCGGCCGACGCTAGGTGCCGCCACGGCATTCCCACCGACCGCCGGGCAGCCTTCCGGTGAACACCAAGCGGCGGGCCGATTAACCGCCTTTACCCGCAACGGAAATCAGCCGCACCGCGTCCGGATGCCGACCCGCTTCTCCCGGCGGAGAGCCTCTGTTCACCGTTTGTTGTGACTCAGTTGGGCCGAAAAGCGGAATGCCCTTCTAGCGTCCTCGACGTGCCAGCAAGTACCAGAGAAGCGGTACGGGTCGCCGTACTCGCCGACTCCGACACCCGGTGGAAATGGGGCGCCCTCACCGCGCGCCGCATCACCACGGCGACCGCCGAACCCACCGGATTCGTCCTGCGCGGACGGGCCACGCCCACCGCCCGCCAGCTCGCCGAGACCGGAGTGTCCCAGGACACCCCGCGCGAGGTGACGGGCGCGGAGTTCCTGCGCGCCGTACGGGACGCGGAGACGCGCGGCGAGGGATTCGACGTCCTCGTGCTCTCCCTGGTCGGCGGCACCGTCCGCGCCGTCCTCCAGGGCCTGGCCGACCTCTCCCTCGACCGCCGCCCGGTGATCGTCACCGGCTATGTCGGCGTCGTCTACGAGAAGCTGACCGACGGCCTGCTGCTGCGCCACGGAGCCGACGTCGTCCTCGCCAACTCCCGCCACGACGCGGAACGTTTCCGCGCCGTGTACGAGGGCGTGGGCGCCGGCGCCGACTCGGTCGTCGAGGCCGCGCTGCCCTTCCTGGGCGGCGCCCCGCACGCCCCCGAGGCCGACCGCGACACCCTGGTCTTCGCCGCCCAGCCCTCCGTACCCGTCACGAAGGCCGAACGGGCCTACGTACTGCGCCGGTTGATCGCCCACGCCCGCCTCCACCCGGGCCGCGAGGTGCTCCTCAAGCTCCGCTCCAAGCCGGGCGAACACACCACGCACCTGGAGGAGTTCCCGTTCCAGAAGCTGGTGCGCGAGCTCGACCCGCCGGACAACTTCCGCCTCGTGTACGGGCACATGGGCGAAGTCCTCGACCGCACCGACCTGCTCGTCACCGTCTCCTCCACGGCCGCCCTCGAAGCGCTCCACCGCCGGATCCCCACCGCGATCCTCACCGACCTCGGGGTCCGCGAGGCGCTCGGCAACCACCACTTCGTCGGCTCCGGCCTGCTGACCTCCTTCGACCGGCTCGACAAGGGGGACGTGCCGATACCCGACGAGACCTGGCTCGCCCGGCAGGGCGTGGCCTGCGACGGCTCGTACGGGGAGGCCTTCGACGCCGCCCGCGACCGCGTCGCCGCACTCCTGGCGCTTCCCGCGCTGCCCCCGATCACCCCCTACTACACCGCGGAGACGGCCCCCGGCTACCTGCCCGGGATCCTCGCCCGCCACCGCCTGGACGTCACCGCGCCCGAGCCCCGCGAGAGCGGACTCCGCCGGGTCGTCCGGGAGGCCGCGCGGGGCGCGTACCGCCACGGCGTGCAGCGCGTCGCCCCCGTCATCCGCCGCCTGGGAGAACTCTGATGAGCGCCACCGCCACGCCCGCCGGGCCCGCCGCGAACCCGGCCGGGGGTGCCGCCCCCACCGTGCTCGCCGTCATCCCCGCCCGGGGCGGCTCCAAGGGCGTGCCCGCCAAGAACCTCGCACCGGTCGCCGGGGTCCCCCTGGTGGCCCGCGCCGTCCACGCCTGCCTCGGCGCCCGTGCCGTCACGCACGTCGTGGTCTCCACCGACGACGCCGCCATCGCCGCCGCGGCCCGCACCGCCGGAGCCGAGGCCGTCCAGCGGCCCGCCGCCATCGCGGGCGACACGGCCACCAGCGAGGCCGCCGTCCTGCACGCGATGGACGCCTTCGAGGCCACCCACGGCCGCCCGGCCGACGTGGTCCTCCTCGTCCAGTGCACCAGCCCCTTCCTCACCTCCGCCGAGGTCGCCGAGACCGCCGAGCGGATCACCTCGGGCGCCGCCGACACCGCCTTCACGGCCGCCCCCACCCACGGCTTCCTGTGGCGCGATCCCAAGGACAGCGCGACGGGGGCCACCGGCGTCAACCACGACAAGGCGCACCGCCCGCGCCGCCAGGACCGTGAGCCCGAGTACCTGGAGACCGGCGCCGTCTACGCGATGGACGCGGCCGGGTTCCGTACCCACGGGCACCGCTTCTTCGGCCGCACCGCGCTCGTCGTCACCGACCCCGCCCGGGTCCTGGAGATCGACGACCCGCACGACCTCGCCCGCGCCAAGGCCCTCGCGCCGCTCCTCGACGAGCCCGTCACGCCCGGCTTCGCCGACGTCGACGCCGTCGTCCTCGACTTCGACGGCACCCAGACCGACGACCGGGTCCATCTCGACGCCGAGGGCCGCGAGTTCGTCTCCGCGCACCGCGGCGACGGCCTCGGCATCGCGGCCCTGCGCCGCGCCGGACTGCCCGTCCTCATCCTCTCCACCGAGCAGAACGCCGTGGTCGCCGCCCGCGCCCGCAAGCTCAAGATCCCCGTCCTGCACGGCATCGACCGCAAGGACCGCGCCCTCAAGGAGTGGTGCGAGGCCGAGGGCATCGACCCCCAGCGCGTCCTCTACGCCGGCAACGACGTCAACGACCTGCCCTGCTTCCACCTCGTCGGCTGGCCCGTCGCGGTGAGCAGCGCCCACGACTCCGTACGGGCCGCCGCCCGCGCGGTCACCGTCACCCCGGGCGGCGCCGGAGCGATCCGCGAGATCGCCGCCTGGCTCCTCGGACCCGAGCTCGACACCCCCAACTCGCCCAACCCGTAAGGAACGATCATGAACTCCCGTCTGCGCACCCTCGGCAACAAGACCGCCGGTCCGGGCCAGTCCGTCTACGTCTGCGGCGAGATCGGCATCAACCACAACGGCGACCTCGAGAACGCCTTCAAGCTGATCGACGTGGCCGCCGAGGCCGGCTGTGACGCCGTCAAGTTCCAGAAGCGCACCCCGGAGATCTGCACCCCGCGCGACCAGTGGGACATCGAGCGCGACACCCCCTGGGGCCGGATGACGTACATCGACTACCGCCACCGCGTGGAGTTCGGCGAGGACGAGTACCGCGCCATCGACGAGCACTGCAAGGAGCGCGGCATCGACTGGTTCGCCTCCCCGTGGGACACCGAGGCCGTCGCCTTCCTGGAGAAGTTCGACGTCCCCGCCCACAAGGTGGCCTCCGCCTCCCTCACCGACGACGAGCTCCTCCGCGAGCTGCGCGCCACCGGCCGCACGGTGATCCTCTCCACCGGCATGTCGACGCCGCAGCAGATCCGCCACGCGGTCGAGGTCCTCGGCTCGGCCAACATCCTGCTCTGCCACGCCACCTCGACGTACCCGGCCAAGGCCGAGGAGCTCAACCTCCGCGTCATCCAGACGCTCCAGGAGGAGTACCCGAACGTCCCGATCGGCTACTCCGGCCACGAGACCGGCCTCCAGACCACGCTGGCCGCCGTCGCCCTCGGCGCCACCTTCGTCGAGCGCCACATCACCCTCGACCGCGCCATGTGGGGCTCCGACCAGGCCGCCTCCGTCGAGCCGCAGGGCCTCCAGCGCCTCGTCCGCGACATCCGCACCATCGAGACCGCGCTCGGCGACGGCGTCAAGAAGGTCTACGAGTCGGAGCTCGGCCCGATGAAGAAGCTCCGCCGGGTCCAGGGCACCGTCGCCGCATGACCAGCCGGCTGGCGTTCGTCGAGAGCCCGGTCCAGCTCCTGAACGTCCTGGAGTGGGCGCACACGCAGAACCCCATGGGCGCCGCGGCGCCCTCCTCCAGCGACCCGACGGACGCCCTGACCGTCGTCGTCCTCTCGCCGACCGACCCCATGTCGCGGGGCCAGCTGCGCCGGATGGCCCAGCTGGCCCGCGACCAGGGCCTCACTGTCCGCTGGCAGGAGGCCCGCGGCGGCCGGGGCGCGCTGGTCCGCACCCTGCGGCAGCTCGCCCGGCCGCTGCGCTCGGCCGAGCGGGTCATCATCGGGGACCCGTTCTCCCGGTACGTCCAGCTGCTCCTGACCCTCTTCGCCCCCCGGCACCTGACGGTGGTCGACGACGGCACCGCGACCATGGAGTTCGCCGCCCAGCTCGGCCGCGGCGAGCGCCTGGTGCGCTGGCACCGCAAGGGCAGCCTCGGCCCCCGCGAGCTGGTCCTCGCCCCGGTGACGACCCTCGCGAGGCGCCGCCTCGCCCCCGCCCGGGGCCGTACGGTCGAGATCTTCACCTCGCTGCCCGTGGAGGCCCCGGAGGGCGTCACGGTCACGGAGAACGCGTACGCCTGGACCCGCGACACCTTCGGCCCGCCGCTGCTCACCGGCGGCGCGGACCTCGTCGGCACCTCGCTCGTCGAGACCGGCGTCGTCGACGCCGACCACTACGCGCGCGTGGTGAGCGAGCTGGCCCGCGCCCACGGAGCCACCCGCTACTTCGCGCACCGCAGGGAGAGCGCCGAGAAGCTGCACCGGATCGCGGTCGAGACGGGCCTCCAGGTGGTCCGGCCGGAGCTGCCCCTGGAGCTGATCGCCCGGCGCGGCCCCATCGGCCGTACGGTCGTCAGCTTCCCGTCGACGGTCGTGCACACCCTGCCGCTGGCCCTGGCCGGCACGGGGGTGAAGGTGGCCGTCATCGACATAGCGCCCGAGTGGCTGCGGGCGACCGCCTCGCCGCGCGCCCAGGGCTTCCTGTCGGGGATCACGGGCACCGCGGCCCACGAGGTCGACCGGCTCACCGCCCGGGGGGCACATCCGGCCGACCGGCTCGAATTCGGCTGAGGGTACCCACCAGGAGTGAGGTTCATGCCTGCGAAACCGAGATTCTTTCCCCTAAGGGGCTGAAATTCTCGTGATCAACGGGCAGTTGACCTCTCCACGGGCCTACCCTTCAAAGGGTGAACCAGTTGAAGTCCCGTGAGCCCGGCTCCGTCACCCTGCCCGGAACGCTGTCCGAACCCCTGCGCGCCGAACTCGTCGCCTTCCGCAGGGACTTGCACATGCACCCCGAGCTCGGGAACCAGGAGTTCCGTACGACCGCCGCGCTCAAGGCCCGCCTGGAGGCGGCCGGCCTCGCGCCGAAGGTCCTGCCGGGCGGCACCGGGCTCATCTGTGACATCGGCACCCGGGTCGCCGGCCGGTCCGTGCTCGCGATCCGCGCCGACATCGACGCCCTGCCCATCCCCGACGTCAAGACCGTCGCCTACCGCTCCACCGTGGCCAACCGCGCCCACGCCTGCGGACACGACGTCCACACCACCACCGTCCTCGGCGCCGGACTCGTCCTCGCCGAGCTCGACCGCGAGGGCCTCCTGCCGAACGCCGTGCGGCTGATCTTCCAGCCCGCCGAGGAGGTCCTGCCCGGCGGCGCCGCCGACGCCGTCGAGGCCGGGGTCCTGGACGGCGTCGGCCGGATCATCGCCGTCCACTGCGACCCCCGGGTCGACGCCGGGAAGATCGGGCTCCGCGCGGGCGCCATCACCTCCGCCTGCGACCGCCTGGAGGTCACCCTCGACGGCCCCGGCGGCCACACCGCCCGCCCGCACCTCACCACCGACCTGGTCACCGCCGCCGCCCGGGTCGCCACCGACGTCCCCGCCGTCCTCGCCCGCCGCGTCGACGCCCGCTCGGGCCTCTCGGTCACCTGGGGCCGCATCGAGGCCGGCCACGCCCCCAACGTCATCCCGCAGCACGCCGAGCTCTCGGGCACCGTCCGCTGCCTCGACCTGCCCGCCTGGCGCGAGGCGCCCGACCTGGTCCACGCGGCGATCGACGAGGTCGCGACCCTGCACCGGGCCAAGGTGACCGTGGACTACGTCCGGGGCGTCCCCCCGGTCGTCAACGACCCGCTGATCGCCGAACTGCTCCGCGACGCCATGACGGCCCGCCGCGGACCGTACGCGGTCGAGGACACCGAGCAGAGCCTCGGCGGCGAGGACTTCTCCTGGTACCTGGAGCACGTCCCCGGCGCCATGGCCCGCCTCGGCGTCCGCACCCCCGGCGACACCCGGGTCCGGGACCTGCACGCCGGCGACTTCGACGTGGACGAGCGGTGCATCGAGGCCGGCGTGGAGCTCTTCACGGCCGCGGCCCTGCTCGACGGCGCACCCAAGCCCCGAGCGGCCGCCACGCCCGGGCTCTGACGGACGCCCCGCCCGAGCCCCGGTCCCCGGTGATCATCGCCACGCGCCGGCGGTGACCTACGCCACGCCGAAACGGTTGAAATCCGGCCGGACGGCACACTCGGCCGTCCGGCCGAAGAACGGCGTGTCGCCGTTCCGGGGCCTCCCCAAGGCGCGTACCGGCCTGTATAACCGGCGGTACCGGGCCGAACGCCCCCGGTCGCCTCGGCTGGCCGGTTCGCGACGATCCGATAACGACTCATGAACGGGTCTTTAACTGACATCTACGCGCGTTACGATCGCCGCGAAACCAGCGCCGGAAGAGGCGCTTTCGGTCAGTCTTGAAGGGACCCTCCTCTTGCGCCGGATCACCAGGATCACGACCGTGGGCATCACCGCCGCGGCGCTCGCCCTGTCCGTCACCGCGTGCGGCAAGTCGTCCACCGGCTCCAGCTCGAGCTCCAGCTCCAGCGCGACCGCGGGCGCCGTCAAGGTCGCCATCGCGTACGACATCGGCGGCCGTGGCGACCAGTCGTTCAACGACGCCGCCTTCGCCGGCCTGCAGAAGGCCGAGGCCGAGCTCGGCGTCAAGGGCGCCGAGGCCGAGCCGTCGCAGGGCGAGAGCGACGCCGACAAGGTCGCGCGCCTCACCTCGCTGGCCCGGGCCGGCAACAACCCGGTCATCGGCGTCGGTTTCTCCTACGCCCCGGCCATCGCGAAGGTCGCCAAGCAGTTCCCGAAGACCACCTTCGGCCTCATCGACGACACCTCGGTGACCGCGCCGAACATCGCCAACCTGGTCTTCAACGAGGAGCAGGGCTCCTACCTGGCCGGCGTCGCCGCCGCCAAGGCGTCCAAGACCGGCACGGTCGGCTTCATCGGCGGTGTCGAGGTTCCGCTGATCAAGAAGTTCGAGGCGGGCTACACGCAGGGCGTCAAGGACACCAACCCCAAGGCGAAGGTGCTCACCCAGTACCTGACCCAGCCGCCGAACTTCGACGGCTTCTCGAAGCCCGACCTCGGCAAGGCCGCCGCGGAGGGCCAGCTCGACAAGGGCGCCGACGTGATCTACGCCGCCGCCGGTCTGGCCGGCTCGGGCGCCATCGAGGCCGCCTCGGCCGCGGGCAAGTGGGCCATCGGCGTCGACTCCGACCAGTACAAGCAGGCGGGTCTGGCCTCGTACAAGAACCAGATCCTGACCTCGGTCACGAAGGACGTCTCGGGCTCCGTCTTCAACCTGATCAAGTCGGTCAAGGACGGCAAGCCGCAGACCGGTGAGATCCGCTACGGCCTCGCCACCAACGGCGTCGGCCTGGCCACCTCGAACCCGGCCTTCACGAAGATGACGGACCTCACCGCCGCGGTGGACAAGGCGAAGAAGGACATCATCGACGGCAAGATCACGGTCAAGACCGCTCCGTAAGGACCCCCAGGTCACGACCTGAGCCCGGGCCCGGCGTCCGGTGGCACCCCCACCGGACCCGGGCCTCGGCCCCATTCCCGTACAGGTTTTAGTTTTTCGGCAGCGCTACGCGCGTAGATGTCTCCCTGGCACGATAACTTCGCCCCGCCCTGCCCTCCCGCTCCCACTCCTTCCGGCCAAGGAGAGTGCGTCATCAACGCGTCCAGCCCCCCTGCCGTAGAACTGCACGGCATCACCAAGCGATTCCCCGGCGTCGTCGCCAACAAGGACATCGCCATCACCGTCCGCAAGGGCACCGTGCACGCCCTCATCGGCGAGAACGGTGCCGGCAAGTCGACCCTCATGAAGATCCTCTACGGCATGCAGAAGCCGGACGAGGGCACCATCACGGTCGACGGCGAGCAGGTCACCTTCTCCAGCCCCGGTGACGCCATCGCCCGCGGCATCGGCATGGTGCACCAGCACTTCATGCTCGCCGACAACCTCACCGTCCTGGAGAACGTCGTCCTCGGCGGCGAGAAGCTCTACGGCATCGGCGCCAAGGCGCGGAAGAAGATCAAGGAGATCTCCGACGCGTACGGCCTCGGGGTCCGCCCCGACGCCCTCGTCGAGGACCTCGGCGTGGCCGACCGCCAGCGTGTGGAGATCCTCAAGGTCCTCTACCGCGGCGCGAAGATCCTCATCCTCGACGAGCCGACCGCCGTCCTCGTCCCGCAGGAGGTCGACGCGCTCTTCGACAACCTGCGCGAGCTCAAGTCCGAGGGCCTCACGGTCATCTTCATCTCGCACAAGCTGGGCGAGGTCCTGAAGGTCGCCGACGACATCACCGTCATCCGCCGGGGCACCACGGTCGGCACCGCCGACCCGAAGACCGCCACCACCAAGCAGCTCGCCGAGCTGATGGTCGGCAGCGAGCTGCCCTCGCCGGAGACCCGCGAGTCGACGGTCACCGACGTCCCGATGATCCAGGTCCAGGGCCTGACCCTGACCGAGGCCGGCGCCGCCGCGGCCGCCCCCCTCACCACCGCCGCCCCGGCCGACCCGGCCGCCGCGATCACGGTGCACGAGGAGCCCGTCGCCGGGCGCCGCCTCCTCGACGACATCTCGCTCACCATCCACAAGGGCGAGATCCTCGGCATCGCCGGTGTCGAGGGCAACGGCCAGACCGAGCTCATCGAGGCCCTCATGGGCATGAACTCGCCCGACGCGGGGGTCATCAGCCTCGACGGCGAGGACATCTCCACGGTCTCCGTGCGCAAGCGCCGCGAGGGCGGCATCGGCTACATCCCCGAGGACCGCCACCGCCACGGCCTGCTCCTGGAGGCCCCCCTCTGGGAGAACCGCATCCTCGGCCACGTCACCGAGGCCCCCAACTCCAAGCGCGGCATCCTCGACCCCAAGGCCGCCCGCAAGGACACCGAGCGGATCGTGCGCGAGTACGACGTCCGCACCCCCGGCATCGACGTCACCGCGGCCTCCCTCTCCGGCGGCAACCAGCAGAAGCTGATCGTCGGCCGCGAGATGAGCCACAACCCCAAGTTCCTGATCGCCGCCCACCCCACCCGCGGTGTGGACGTCGGCGCGCAGGCGCAGATCTGGGACGCGATCCGGGACGCCCGCCGCGCGGGCCTCGCGGTGCTGCTGATCTCCGCCGACCTCGACGAGCTGATCGGCCTCTCCGACACCCTCCGGGTCATGTACCGCGGCAAGCTCGTCGCCGAGGCCGACCCCGCCACCATCACGCCCGAGCAGCTGGGATCCGCCATGACCGGCGCGGCCACCGGCCACCTCGAAGGCACCGAGCAGTCCGAAGACGGTGACGCCCGATGATGAAAATCGACAAGGACAAGCTGATCATCGGGGCCGCCGGCCCCGTGCTCGCGCTGGTCTCGTCCTTCGTGCTCACCGTCCTGGTGCTGCTCGCGACGGGCCTGGACCCGATCGAGCCGATCCGGCTGATGATCGACAACGCCGGGTACTCCGACGTCCAGGTCCTGATCGTCAACTACACCGGAATCCTCTATCTGGCGGCCCTGGGCGTGGCCATCGGCTTCCGGATGAACCTCTTCAACATCGGCGTCGAGGGCCAGTACCGCCTCGCCGCGATGGTCTCGGCGCTGGTCGGCGCGGCCGTCGACCTGCCCGGTCCGCTGCACATCCTGGTCATCGTGCTCGTCGCCATCGCGACCGGTGCCCTCTGGGCCGGCATCGCGGGCATCCTGAAGACCACCCGCGGCGTCTCCGAGGTCGTCTCCACGATCATGCTCAACGCCATCACCACCTCCCTGGTGGCATGGCTGATCCTGCCGAAGAACTTCGGCGTCCAGCCCGCGGGCTCCAACGACCTCACCACCGGTCAGATCCCCGAGTCCGGCTGGTTCCCCGGCATCGACATGGGCGAGGGCGGCCAGATCTACGGCTTCACCTTCGTCGCGCTCGCGCTCGGCGTCGTCTACTGGTTCGTCATCAACCGCACGCGCTTCGGCTTCGACCTGCGCGCCACCGGTGAGAGCGAGTCCGCGGCCCAGGCCAGCGGCGTCGACGCCAAGAAGATGATCCTCACCGCGATGCTGATCTCGGGTGGCCTCGCCGGTCTGGCCGGCATGCCGATCCTGCTCGGCGAGTCGCACACGTACAGCCTCGCCTTCCCGGTCGGCGTCGGCTTCACCGCCATCACCGTCGCGCTGCTCGGCCGCAACCACCCGGTCGGCATCCTCTTCGCCGCCCTCCTCTTCGCGTTCCTCGAAAAGGCGTCCTCCAGCCTGGACATCGCGGGGTACCCGAAGGAGATCACGCAGATCATGCAGGGCATCATCGTGATCGCCGTGGTCGTCTCCTACGAGCTCGTCCGCCGTTACGGCACCCGCCGCCAGCAGCAGAAGGTCGGCGAGGAGCTCGCCGCCGGCGGCGCCATCAAGACCGACAAGGAGGTCTCGGCATGAGCACCGGCACCGTCGCCAAGCCGAGCGCCGCGCCGAAGAAGGCCGGACGCCGCAAGCTGACCTGGCCCTGGATCCTGCTGATCGTCGCGGCCGGCCTCGTCCTCTTCTCGCTCGTCCGCGTCGTCTCCGGCGCCGACGACCTCACCTCCGTCGGCCAGATCTCCGGCGCGCTCCAGCTCGCCGTGCCGATCGCCATGGCCGGTCTCGGCGGTCTGTGGGCCGAGCGCGCGGGCGTCGTGAACATCGGCCTCGAAGGCATGATGATCCTCGGCACCTGGTTCGGCGCCTGGGCCGGCTACCAGTGGGGCCCGTGGACGGGTGTCGTCGTCGGCATCCTCGGCGGCGCGCTCGGCGGTCTGCTGCACGCGATCATCACCGTCACGTTCAACGTGAACCACATCGTCTCCGGTGTGGCGATCAACATCCTCGCGGTCGGCTTCACCCAGTACCTGTCGAACTTCACCTTCGCCGAGGCCGAGGGCGGCTCCTCCAAGCAGTCCCCGCGCATCGACCCGATCACCGACATCACCATCCCGGGACTCTCGGACGGGCTGATCGACCTCCAGCAGAAGCACTGGTTCCTGATCTCGGACATCGCCGGCATCCTCGGCGGCCTGGTCACCCACCTGTCGCTGCTGACCATCGTGGCCGCCCTGCTGATCCCGGCCACCTGGTGGGTGCTCTGGCGCACCTCCTTCGGCCTGCGGCTGCGCTCCTGCGGTGAGAACCCGGTCGCGGCCGAGTCCCTGGGCGTCAACGTCTACAAGTACAAGTACATCGCCGTCGTCGTCTCCGGCGGCCTCGCCGGCCTCGGCGGCGCCTTCCTGGCGATCGTCTCCACCGGCATCTACCAGGAGGGCCAGACCGGCGGCCGCGGCTACATCGGTCTCGCCGCGATGATCTTCGGCAACTGGATGCCCGGCGGCATGGCGCTCGGCGCGAGCCTCTTCGGCTTCACCGACAGCCTCAAGATCCGCGGCGGCGCCGAGAACGTCCACGCGCTGCTGCTGCTCGTCGCGCTGCTCCTGGTGATCGCCGCGCTGTGGCAGCTGTACAGGAAGAAGTACGGGGTCGCGGCCATCTCTGCCGCCTTCTCCGCCGCGTTCTTCCTCTGGTACTTCCTGACCGACGAGGTCCCGAGCCAGTTCGTCGACGCCGCCCCGTACATCACCACCCTGCTCGTGCTCGCCCTCTCGGCGCAGCGCCTGCGGATGCCGAAGGCGGACGGCCTGCCGTACCGCAAGGGCGAGGGCAAGTGACGACGGCGCCCGACTGGGAGGCCCTGCGGGTCGCGGCGCGCGAGGCCATGTCGCACGCGTACGCCCCGTACTCCCACTTCCCGGTCGGCGCGGCGGCCCTCGTGGACGACGGGCGGACGGTCTCCGGCTGCAACGTGGAGAACGCCTCCTTCGGCCTCGGCCTGTGCGCCGAGTGCGGGCTCGTCTCGCAGCTCCAGGCGACCGGCGGCGGCCGGCTCACGCACTTCGTGTGCGTGGACGGCCGGGGCGAGTCCCTGGTCCCGTGCGGGCGCTGCCGACAGCTGCTGTACGAGTTCGGGGGCCCCGAGCTCGTCCTGGAGACCCCGGCCGGGTTCGTCACCCTCGCGGAGATGCTCCCGCAGGCCTTCGGCCCCGACCACCTCGCCAAGTAACACCTCTGAGCGACCCTTCCGGCACGATGGGAGGGTCGCTCCCCTTTCCTCCCCTCTATGCGCGTAGAAAGAGGCATCACCATGGACGTCATCTCCGTCATCCGCACCAAGCGGGACAAGGGCGAGCTGAGCCCCGAGCAGATCGACTGGGTCATCGACGCGTACACCCGCGGTGAGGTCGCCGACGAGCAGATGTCCGCCCTGGCCATGGCCATCCTGCTGAACGGCATGGACCGCGAGGAGATCGCCCGCTGGACGGCCGCGATGATCGCGAGCGGCGAGCGCATGAACTTCGACTCCCTGTCCCGCCCGACCGCCGACAAGCACTCCACCGGCGGCGTCGGCGACAAGATCACCCTCCCGCTCGCCCCGCTCGTCGCCGCCTGCGGCGCGGCCGTGCCGCAGCTCTCCGGCCGCGGCCTCGGCCACACGGGCGGCACGCTGGACAAGCTGGAGTCGATCCCCGGCTGGCGCGCGCTCCTGTCGAACGAGGAGATGCTGCACGTCCTCGACACCACCGGCGCGGTCATCTGCGCGGCGGGCGACGGCCTCGCCCCTGCGGACAAGAAGCTGTACGCGCTCCGCGACGTGACGGGCACGGTCGAGGCGATCCCGCTGATCGCCTCGTCGATCATGTCGAAGAAGATCGCCGAGGGCACCGGCTCCCTGGTCCTGGACGTCAAGGTCGGCACCGGCGCCTTCATGAAGAACATCGAGGACGCGCGCGAGCTGGCGCGGACGATGGTGGGCCTCGGCACGGACAGCGGCGTCAAGACGGTCGCGCTCCTCACCGACATGTCGACCCCGCTCGGCCTCACCGCGGGCAACGCCCTGGAGGTCCGCGAGTCGGTCGAGGTCCTCGCGGGCGGCGGCCCGGCCGACGTCGTCGAGCTGACCATCGCCCTGGCGAAGGAGATGCTGGAGGCGGCCGGCATCAAGGACGCGGACCCGGCCAAGGCCCTCCGGGACGGTTCGGCGATGGACCACTGGCGCCGGATGATCGCGGCCCAGGGCGGCGACCCGGACGCGACGCTGCCGGTGGCCCGCGAGCAGCACGTCGTCATGGCCCCGTCCACGGGCGTCCTGACCCGCCTCGACGCGTACGACATCGGCATCGCCGCCTGGCGCCTGGGCGCGGGCCGCGCCCGCAAGGAGGACCCGGTGCAGGCGGGCGCGGGCGTCGAGCTCCACGCGAAGCCGGGCGACACGGTGACGGCGGGCCAGCCGCTCCTCACCCTCCACACGGACACCCCGGAGAAGTTCGACTACGCCCTGAAGTCCCTGTCGGACGCGTGGGACATCGCGGAGCCGGGCGCGGAGTTCACCCCGAACCCGATCGTCCTGGACCGCATCGCCTGAGCGCGGGCATATTCCTCTGACACCTTCGGGCGAACGGGACCGGTGGACCCCCACCGGTCCCGTCCGTCTGCCAAGGGAGATCCGCCTCCCCGCCCCCTTCGGCCTCACCCTCGGCACCGCCGAGTTCCCCGCCGTCCGATGAGTTCCGAGTCCCGGGACGGTCGTACGGGACGTGGACACCAGCCAGCCCCTTGTCGTGACCCTGCCCGCCCGCCCCACCCGGGAGGAGCTCGCCCGGTTCTGCGCCGAGCTCGCCGCCGCCCCGCCGGGTGAGGTCGTCTGCGAGGTCGCCGCGCTCGCGCACGCCGACCTCGCCGCCGTCGACACCCTCGCCCGGCTGAAACTCGCCGCGGGCCGCAGAGGCCACCGCATCCGCTTCCACGGAGCAGGGCCCGAGCTGCGCGCCCTGCTCCTCCTGACCGGCCTGGACGGGACCCTGGGGTTCTAGGGGGTGTCTAGGCCTCCAGCCGCGCCGGCAGGTCGAACAGCGGGAACCAGCGGTCGGTGTCCAGGAAGAAGTCCATCCCGCCGACCTTGCCGTCCCGCAGCTCCAGGACGATCAGCGCCCACGGGCTGAAGCCGCCCTCCGGGTCCGGGTGGTAGTGGGCGAACGCCGGCGCACCGTTCGCCACGGTCGCGACCAGCTTCGAGCCCCGGCACACGTCGCCGACGCCCAGCATCCAGCCGACGATGTCGTCGTGGCCCTGGAGCCACAGGTCGAACGGCGGCATGGACATCGTCGCGTCCTCGTGGAGGAGCGCGGTCAGCGCCTTCATGTCGTAGCCCTCGAAGGCGGCGACGTACCGCTCCAGGAGCGCCTGCTGCTCCTCGTCCAGCGGGTTCGCCGGGTCGGAGGCCGTGGGGGACTGCTCGGCGAGGGTCGCGCGGGCCCGCTGGAGGGCGCTGTTGACGGAGGCGACGGAGGTGTCGAGCAGCTCGGCGACCTCGCTCGCCTTCCAGGCCAGCACCTCCCGCAGGATCAGCACGGCCCGCTGCTTCGGCGGCAGGTGCTGGAGCGCGGCCACGAACGCGAGCCGGACCGATTCACGGGAGAGCGCGGTCTCCGCCGGGTCACCGGCGCTCGGCATCACCCGCCCGTCCGGGATCGGCTCAAGCCAGGTGATCTCCGGCTGCTTGACGAGCTGCGCCTGGGCGACCGGCGTCGGCCCGGTCAGGTCCATCGGCCGCGCCCGCCTGTTGCCCGCGTTCAGCGCGTCCAGGCAGACGTTGGTGGCGATCCGGTACAGCCAGGACCGCAGCGAGGC
Organism: Streptomyces sp. NPDC037410; assembly: GCF_055602235.1. Taxonomy (NCBI): domain Bacteria; kingdom Bacillati; phylum Actinomycetota; class Actinomycetes; order Kitasatosporales; family Streptomycetaceae; genus Streptomyces; species Streptomyces sp. NPDC037410. The sequence continues at coordinate 36,162 of NZ_JBVJWR010000009.1, forward strand.
GCGGCCCTCGAAGGAGTCGATGGCCTTCCAGGCACGCACCATCGTGTCCTGCACCGCGTCCTCCGCCTCGAAGGAGGATCCGAGCATCCGGTAGCAGTAACCGGTCAGCTCCCTGCGGTACTTGTCGAGATCGTCGGTCGTCGCGGTCACGGCGTCGCTCATCGGGTCCACACCCCACTCACCCCTCACCGGCACCCGTTCGGTGCCGGTGGGAGCGAAGCTACCGCAGTGCACTGACAGCCGGGGTCACGTTCCCGGCTTGCGCCCGTAGACGAAGACGTCGTCGCCGTTCCTGAGCAGGTTCCAGTACGCCTTCGCGTCCGCCGGCCGCATGTTGACGCAGCCGCCGGAACCCGGCGGGTTCCACATGGACTTGGTGGTCGAGTGGAACGCCTGGCCGCCGTCGAAGAACTGCGCGTACGGCATGGAGACGTGGTAGAGCGTCGACCAGTGGTTGATGTTGCGCCAGTAGATCTTCTTGGAGCCGGTACGGGTCTCCGTGCCGTCCTTGCCCGTGCGGACCGGCACCGGCCCGTACTTGAGGCGCGCGCCGTCCTGGATCCAGCTGAGCTGGCGGGTCAGGTCGACGCAGGCGATCCGGCCCCGGTTGGTCGGGCAGGCGCCCGAGCGGTTGGGGTTGGTGCCCGCGGCCCTCTGCTGGAGCATCGTGTTCATCGTGCGCCAGGTGACCGGCCCGGCGTACCCCATGGTCGGGGTGATGCCGTGCTTGGCCTGGAAGGCCTTGATGGCCAGGCAGTCGCCGAGCGACTGGCGCCCGTCCACCGTCCGGCCGAGGAACTTCTCCACCTGCTTCTGGTACGGCCCCGTCGTCACGTTGCAGGACGCCGCCTGCGCCGGGGCCGTACCGAGCGCGATCGTCACCGGCACCACGAGCGACGTGATCCCGGCGGCGATGCCCGCCCTTCTGCCTATGCGTTGCGCGATTCGCTTCATGATCGTCAACTCCCCCTTGAGTCCCTGTGTTTGAGGACGTACGGGGGGAGTGTGGCGGTTGCAGAACCCGCACGGGAGAGGGCGAACCGGTCAGGCCGTCGCCGGGTGCAGCCGCCGCGCCTCGACGCGGGCGCTGTGCGAGCCGTACAGGGTGACCGAGACGACCCCGAGGACCGCGACCAGGCCGATCAGGACCGTGCCCGCCCAGCCGCCCGCGTGGAAGGCGACCGCGCCGAGCGTGCCGCCCGCGCTGCTGCCCAGGTAGTACGCCGACTGGTACAGCGCCGAGGCCTGCGCGCGGCCCGTCTTCGCCGTGCGGCTCACCGAGGAGGAGGCGACCGCGTGGCCCGCGAAGAAACCGGCCGTGATCAGGACCAGGCCCACGAGGACCAGGGCGAGGGAGTCCGACAGCGAGAACAGCAGGCCCGCCGCCGTCGTCGAGACCGCGAGGTAGAGCGCGCCCCGCCGGCCCATCCGGCCGACCAGCTTGCCGGCCGCCGCCGAGGAGACCGTACCGACCAGGTAGATCAGGAAGATCGAGCCGATCACGCCCTGCGGCAGCGAGAACGGCGCCTCCACCAGGCGGTAGCCGATCACCGTGTACACGGCGCCGAAGACCGTCATGAACAGCGCGCCGATCACGTACAGGCGCATCAGGAGCGGATCGGCGAGGTGGCCGCGGACCGTCCGGGCCAGGGCCTTCGGGTTCAGCGTGCCGGGGGTGAAGTGCCGGGCCTTCGGGAGCAGCGCCCGGAAGGCCAGCGCGCACACCAGGGAGGTCACGCCGACGGCGGCCAGACCCGCGCGCCAGCCCCACAGCTGCGAGACCCAGCCGGTCACGAGCCGCCCGCTCATGCCGCCGATCGAGTTGCCCGCCACGAACAGGCCGATCGCGGCGACAAGGGCCCGCGGCCGCACCTCCTCGGCGAGGTACGCCATCGCGGAGGCCGGGAGGCCGGCGAGCGCCGCGCCCTGGACGGCGCGGAGCACGATCAGGGACTCCAGGTTCGGGGCGAGCGGCACCAGGAGCGCCACGGCGACCGCGACCGCGAGGGAGGCCGTCATCATCGCGCGCCGCCCGAAGCGCTCCGAGAGGGCGCTGAGCGGCAGGACGCAGAGGGCGAGGGCGCCGGTCGCGGCGGAGACCGTCCACGAGGCGGCGGCGGCCGTGGCGCCGAACTCGGCCGAGATGGCCGGGAGGAGGGCCTGCGTGGAGTAGAGGAGGGCGAAGGTGGCCAGGCCGGCGGCGAAGAGCGCGAGGCTCATCCGGCGGTAGCCGGGGGCACCGGGGGAGAGGCGGGTGTCGGCGGACGCGGTGGTGGCGGCCGCCTTGGTACTGGCGGAAGGCATGTCACGAACGTAGGACGGTCCGCTTCATGCGTCCAATGCACGGAACTGCTGTAATCGTTCCCATGGTGCATGAGTACAGGTCACAGCCTCGCCTGTCACCGAACAGTAACGAAGAAGACATGGGACTGCTGCTCGCGCCGCGGCTCGCGTACTTCGCCGCCGTCGCCCGGCACGAGCACGTGACCCGCGCCGCGGCCGAGATGGGCGTGCCGCAGTCGACGCTCTCGCGGGCCATGGTCCGCCTCGAAGAGGACCTCGGCGTCACCCTCTTCGCCCGGCGCGGCCGCACGGTCTCCCTCACCCCGGCGGGCCGCCGCTTCCTCACCGCCGCCGACCGGGCCCTCACCGAGGTGGAACGCGCCGCCGACACCGTACGGGCCGACGCCGACCCGACGGCGGGCCGGGTCGCCTTCGGTTTCCTCCACACGATGGGCTCCGAGACCGTCCCGGGTCTCATCCGCGCCTTCCGCGTCGACCACCCGCGGATCCGCTTCACCCTCGTCCAGAACTACGGCGAGGCCATGATCGAGCGGCTGCGGGCCGGCGACCTCGACCTCTGCCTGACCTCGCCGGTGCCGGACGCCCCCGACCTGGTGGCCCGGCGCCTCGACGAGCAGCGGCTGCGGCTCGTCGTCCCCGACGACCACCGGCTCGCCGGCCGCAAGCGGGTCCGGCTCGCCGAGGCCGCGGACGAGACCTTCGTGACCCTGGAGCCGGGGTACGGGCTCCGCCGCATCACCGACGACCTGTGCGCGGAGGCCGGGTTCAAGCCCCGGGTCGCCTTCGAGGGCGAGGAGGCCGAGACCCTGCGCGGTCTCGTCGCCGCCGGTCTCGGGGTCGCCCTGCTGCCCCCGCCCGCCGTCCCCCGGCCCGGCGTCGTCGAACTCACCGTCACCGCGCCGCGCGCGGTCCGCGAGATCGGCGTCGCCTGGCTCGACGGCCACCCGGACACGGCCCCGGTGGCCGCCTTCAAGAAGTTCCTGCTCGGCAGGCGCGGCCACCTGCTCCCGAAGGAGCCGTCACCCCCGGCGTGAGCCCCCGCGTGAGCTTCCGAAGCCCGCTGCCAGCGGCATGCGCAGGCCCAGGGGCGGGGGAGCCGCCATCGCGTCGGTCACCGGGCGGGCGACCGGCCGGGAGAAGAGGGCGCCGAGCGCGAAGTCCGCGGCGAGGGCCCGGACCTCGGCCGCGTACTGGCGCAGCGCGTGGCCGTCCGAGTGGACCTCGAAGCGGCAGGTGTCCCGGTTCGCCTTCTTGGCCCGCTCGGCGAACCGGAACGACAGCTCCGGGTCCGTCCGCGCGTCGTTCGTGCCGTGCGCGAGCAGCACCCTGCGCCCCACCAGCTGCCGCACCGGCTCCGGCTCCGCCGCCACGTCGTCCTCCGGCATCCACGGCGCGAGCGCGAGCACCGCGCAGACCGCCGGATGCCCGGCCGCCCGCAACGCCGCCCGCGCCCCCATGCCGTGGCCGACGAGGCAGACCGGGACGTCGCCGTAGCGCCGTACCGCCTCCGCGACCGCCCAGGACGCGTCCGCCACGAGGTCGGCGTCCGCGCCGTTCCAGCCGCGCGCCCGGTAGCGCACCACGTGCGCGACGAGCCCCTCGGACCGGCCCGCCCTGACCAGACCCCGGCCCAGCGGAAGCATCGCCGCGTGCGCCCGGGCGGAGGCCCGCCGGGCCGACACCGGCTCACCGTCCGGCAGGAGCAGCACCACGCCACCCACCGCCGCCGACGTGCGGGAACCTCCAACAGGCCGCCCGAGCCGGGGTCTCCGGGCTTCGGGCGGCGCCACGAGTGCGAAGTGCGCCATGACAGAACAGTCTCAGAAGCCGAGGTGTACGCCAGTCGTACGCGCGGTCTCTGTTACATATCGCAGGCCCTCGGCTCGAACGGCCGTGCTCAGACCGTCCGTTCGAAGCGGGCCATCGAGCCGATGACCTCGAAGCCCTTCCGGCCGTACCAGGTGTGCGGCCAGTCGCCCGGGAACGCGGTCAGGAAACGGGTCTCGCAGCCCGCGTCGGCGGCCTCGCGCAACGCCGTGTCCAGGACCTTCCCCGCGTAGCCCTGCTTCAGGTGGGCCTCCGCGGTGACCAGGTCCTCGATCTGCGCGATCCCGGTCTCCGGGTCCATGTACAGGTCGACCCACGCGGCCACCTCGCCCTCCGGGGTGTGCGCCGCGAAGAAGCGCACGACGTCGGCGCCGCGCCGCCGCGCGAGCCGCCGCTCCACGAGGTGGTCGATCTGCTCCGGCGTCGCCTGCGGGGCGAACCGCGGCCAGGACGCGGCGACCGGCCCGCGCAGCTCCTCGAAGTCGACCTCCCGCGCCCCGCCGTGCTCCGGCACCGGTCCGGCGTGCGCCATGATCAGCGTCGTGCCGTGCCGGAACCCGGCCCGCTCCATGGGCGCCACGCAGGCGGCGGCGACCGACTCGTCGAGGACGTACGAGAAGCGGTACGGGAGATGGCTCTGCGCCGCGTCCGTGTACCCGGCCAGCGCCTCCGGGTCCACGTCCCCGTAGACGAGCACGTGGTTGTTCCCGCGGGAGTGCCGGTAGGCGTCGTCGAGCACCGCGACGGCCCCGGGGAACTCGACGGTACGGGCCGCCTGGCGGCGGTCGAAGTCGGTCAGGAAGCCGAGGATCCGCGGCAGTTCGGACGCGGGCGTGGTGGAGGTCATACGCGCAGGCTAGGCGGACCGGCGCCAGGCCGCCACGAGAAAATCCGGCGCCACGACAGGTGTTCTACGCGCGTAGGGGCTAGAGTGCGGAAATGACGAGCCAGACCCCCAACGTCCCCACCGCGGACCAGATCCGCCGTGCCCCGAAGGTGCTGCTCCACGACCACCTCGACGGCGGACTGCGCCCCGGCACGATCATCGAACTCGCCCGGGAGCAGGGCTACGAACAACTCCCCGAGACGGAGCCCGACAAGCTCGGCATCTGGTTCCGCGAAGCCGCCGACTCCGGCTCCCTTGAGCGGTACCTGGAGACCTTCGCGCACACCTGTGCCGTCATGCAGAGCCGGGACGCGCTCTTCCGCGTCGCCGCCGAATGCGCGGTCGACCTCGCCGAGGACGGCGTCGTGTACGCCGAGGTGCGCTACGCCCCCGAGCAGCACCTGGAGGGCGGACTCACCCTCGAAGAGGTCGTCGAGGCCGTCAACGAGGGCTTCCGCGAGGGCGAGCGGCGGGCCAGGGCCAACGGTCACCGCATCCGCGTCGGCGCCCTGCTCACCGCCATGCGGCACGCCGCCCGAGCCCTGGAGATCGCCGAACTCGCCAACCGCTACCGCGACTCCGGCGTCGTCGGCTTCGACATCGCGGGCGCCGAGGCCGGCTACCCGCCCACCCGCCACCTCGACGCCTTCGAGTACCTCAAGCGGGAGAACAACCACTTCACCATCCACGCCGGCGAGGCCTTCGGACTGCCCTCCATCTGGCAGGCGCTCCAGTGGTGCGGCGCCGACCGGCTCGGCCACGGCGTCCGGATCATCGACGACATCGAGGTCTCCGACGACGGCACCGTCCGCCTCGGCCGCCTCGCGTCCTACGTCCGCGACAAGCGCATCCCGCTGGAGATGTGCCCCTCCTCCAACCTCCAGACCGGCGCCGCCGCCTCCTTCGCCGAGCACCCCATCGGCCTGCTCCGCACGCTCCACTTCCGGGCCACGGTCAACACCGACAACCGGCTGATGAGCGGGACGAGCATGAGCCGGGAATTCGAGCTGCTGATCGAGGCATTCGACTACACGCTCGACGACATGCAGTGGTTCACGGTCAATGCGATGAAATCAGCGTTCATTCCTTTCGATGAACGACTCGCCATGATCAACGAGGTGATCAAGCCCGGATACGCCGAGCTCAAGTCCGAATGGCTGTTCAAGCAAACGGCCACGACCAGCGAGTCTTCCCCCATGACGGGCTGAGAAGCCCCACGCGAAGACAACGGAGGCGGCCGGGGTGGCGCGACACCCGGCCGCTTTCCGGTGTTTGCGGAGGCGACGTTCGCTGGTTAGGTTGCAGAGCCGCTCTCGATTCCCAGGATTTCCCCTCCCGGCTTTTCACCCGAAGCCCCCGGATTCCCCAAGGAAGATTTTCAGATGAAGCAGTCTGCCGCCAAGAAGCTCGGTGTCGCCGCTCTCGGTGCCGCTTTCGCCGCCGCCGCCGGCACGGCCTCCGCAGCGCCGTCCCTGCCGCTCGACGCCGACGCCCTGGGCACGGTGACCCAGGCCGTCCCGCTCGGTGACGGCCTCACCACGCTCCCCGACGGCGCCGCCGAGTCCCTCGGAGCCGGCCAGGGCGCCCTCGGTCAGGGCGTCGACCAGGGCGTGAAGACCCTCCCGGCCGCCGCCGGCCAGGCCACCCAGAACCTCCCGCTCGACGCCGCCGCCGGCGGCCTCGGCGCCACCCCGATCGGCGGCCTGCTCGGCGGGCTCCCGCTGGGCGCCGGCGGCCTGCCGATCGGCTGACACCCGCCGTACCGCCGAAAGGGGCGCGCACCCGTATCCCGGGTCCGCGCCCCTTTCGGCGTACGTGCCCGGTGGCTACCAGGCCGAGGTCGCGGCCTTCTCCGACGGCAGGAATATCCACAGGCCCAGGTAGATCAGGAACTGCGGCCCCGGCAGCAGGCACGAGGCCAGGAAGATCAGACGCATCGTCCACGCGGAGGTGCCGAAGCGCCGGGCCAGCGCCGCGCACACTCCGCCGAGCACGCGTCCGTCACGGGGGCGGGTCAGTGCGGCCATGGTGGGCTCCTTCGGAGTCGTTCCGGGAGCCGCTCCTCCGGGCTCCCGATGACTCCATCCTGCCGCCGCGAACGGGGACGAAGCGTCCGTCTACGGGGCGATCGGGACCCTGGAAATCCTCGGGGTCGCACCCTGAGGAGCGCCGGTGCGGCGCAGCCGGGAACGGGCGGCCGGCACCACCAGGAGATGCGCGAGCGCGACGCCCGCCGTGTTCAGGAGGACCGAGTCCACGTCCACGACCTGGCCCGGCACCGCGGTCTGCAGCAGTTCGATGGCCAGCGACACCAGCGCGCCCGCGGCGGTCGTACGGGCCAGGGAGGCCCACCCGGAGACATGGAGCCGGCCGTCGGCCATCGGGAGCAGCACCCCGAGCGGGGCCAGGAGCAGCAGGCCCTCGCCGATCAGCCGGGCCGCCGCGACGCCGCCGAGCGCGAGGTCGGCCCGCAGGCCGTGCAGCGGGATCGTGTTCGGCGCGGTCACCCAGGCGACGTCCCGTGGGCGCAGGCTGACCCAGGCGACGAGCAGCAGATGCGCGAGGAGGAGGACGAACCCCGCCACGCGGACGACCACGGCGGCACTCCCGCCCGAACCTTGACGCTGCACGCCCCCCAAGACGCGCCTGGCAGCGGAATCGGTTCCCCAGGCGCTGCGGGCCTGTGCCCCGCCGGGCTCAGCTCGCCGACGGGCTCGGGGCCGGGGCCGTCGGTGGGGCAGAGGACGGGCGTTCGCGGAGTTCTGTCGTGCAGCGGTAGCGCTTCGCGGCGTACGCGCCCGGGCCGGCAAGGAGGACCGTGTGACCGCCCGCCCCCGCCGAGCTCTCCGCGAACGTGCAGACCAGCTGCGAGAGGGCCGTCGGGGCCAGGTCCTCCGGCTGCCGGCTCAGCCGCAGCGTGCCCGAAGGGTCGCCCGCGTGGCCGCCGCCGACCGTCAGCGGCCCGCGTACCTCGGTCGTGAAGCCGGCCTGCCGCTCGCTCTCCGACGGCACGGCGAGCAGCTGCGCGAGCAGCCTCCTCGCCGTCCGCACCGGATCACCGCCCGCCTTCTCCTCCGGCTGCGGCGACCGTCGGTCCACCGCCTCCAGCTGGGAGCCGCAGACCAGCAACACCCGGACCGGCACGCCCTGGGCCGCCGTCTCCGTCGTACCGTCGTCGGTCACGCTGCACGGGACCCGGGACGGGGCCGCGCCCGCGTCCACCGGCACCGATGTCGTCCGGATTCCGCAGCCGGTGACCAGCGCGGTCAGCCCGGCCACCAGAATCAGAGTGCGGCGCCTCACGCTTCCTCCACCTCGCCCTGGCTGCTGCGGGTCTGCACCTCGCGGGTGATGCCCGACGCGTCGAGCGGCAGGCGCAGCACGAACACCGCGCCGTCGACCCGACCGTCCTCGCCGACCGAGTTCGACGCCGTGATCGAGCCGCCGTGGATCAGCGCGTTCTCCATGGCGATCGACAGGCCGAGCCCGCTGCCGTCGGACCGCGGCCGGGACGCGCTCGCCTTGTAGAAGCGGTCGAAGACGTGCGGCAGCACTTCCTCGGGGATGCCGGGCCCGTGGTCGCGGACCGCGATGACCAGCTCGTCGTCGTCGGTGCGGACCGAGACCCGTACCGGCGAGCCGCCGTGCTTGAGCGCGTTCCCGATCAGGTTCGCCAGGATCACGTCCAGGCGCCGCGGGTCGAGCGGCGCCACGATCCCGCGCTCCGCGTCGAGCTCCACCGCGTCCAGCCAGGCCCGCGCGTCGATGCACGCGGTGATCTGGTCCGCGATGTCCACCTCGTCGAGGACGAGCCGCGCGGTGCCCGCGTCGAAGCGGGTCACCTCCATCAGGTTCTCCACCAGGTCGTTGAGGCGCCGGGTCTCGCTGACCACGAGGGCCACCGCGGGGGCGATCATCGGGTCCAGGGAGTCCTGCTCGTCCTCCAGGACCTCCGTCACGGCCGTCAGCGCGGTCAGCGGGGTCCGCAGCTCGTGCGACATGTCGGCCACGAAGCGCCGCGAGGACTCCTCCCGCGCGCTCATGTCCGCGACCTGCTTCTGCAGCGACTCGGCCGCGCTGTTGAACGTACGGGAGAGGTCGGAGAGTTCGTCGGCGCCGGAGACCCGCAGCCGGGTGTCCAGCTTGCCCTCGCCGAGCTGCCGGGCCGCCTCGCCGAGCCGGTGCACCGGGCGGAGCACGGTCGTCGCGGCGACCTGCGCGAGCAGCACCGAGCCGGCGACGGCGAGCGCGGTGGCGATGCCCAACGACCAGGCGAGCGAGTTCAGGTCGGCCTTCTCCGCGGCCAGCGACTTGAACATGTACCCGGCGGGCCCGCCGCCCTCGATCCGCGTCCCGCCGACCAGGTACGGCGTGCCGTTCCGCTCCGTACGCTGCCAGAACAGGTGGTACGGATACGGATTGGCCTCCGTCACCGGCCGCTTCGTGTCCACGGCCTCCCGCAGCGGGCGCGGCACGTCGGCCAGCGTGAAGTCGTCCGGGTTCGAGGCGCCCACGATCGGCTTGCCCGCGTCCCGCTCGCCGAGCAGCAGCACCTGGTAGTTCGCGGCGCTGTTCGTCGCCATCTGCTCGGCGGTCCGCCGCAGGTCGTCCTGGGTGGGCCGGAGCGGCAGCGTCGCCGTACGGTTCTGCATCTCCTGCCGGAAGTCGTTCAGCGCCCCGTCCTGGGTACGGGTCAGCACCGCCTCGCGGTTGAGCCAGTACGCGATGCCGGAGGCGGCGACGGCCGCGGTGAGCGCGACGAGGGCGAAGACGACGACGAGCCGCAGCCGCAGGCTGGAGAAGCGCAGCCGCGCGTATATCCCCTTGCTCACGCAGGAACGTCCAGCCGGTAACCGACGCCACGCACCGTACGGATCAGCGTCGGCGAGGACGGCACGTCCTCCACCTTGGCGCGCAGCCGCTGCACACAGGCGTCGACGAGCCGCGAGTCGCCCAGGTAGTCGTGCTCCCACACGAGCCGCAGCAACTGCTGCCGGGACAGCGCCTGTCCGGGCCGCCGGCTCAGCTCCAGGAGCAGCCGCAGCTCGGTCGGCGTGAGCTGGAGGTCCTCGCCGTTCTTGGTGACCGTCATCGCCGAACGGTCGATCACCAGCGAGCCGTACGTCGCCGAGTCCGTCGACTCGCGCTCCCCGCGCCGCAGCACGGCCCGGATGCGGGCGTCGAGCACCCGCCCCTGCACCGGCTTCACGACGTAGTCGTCGGCGCCGGACTCGAGCCCGACGACCACGTCGATGTCGTCGCTGCGCGCGGTCAGCAGGATGATCGGCAACTGGTCGGTCCGGCGGATGCGCCGGCAGACCTCGAAACCGTCGATGCCGGGCAGCATGACGTCGAGCACGACCAGATCCGGCCGCTGCTCACGCAGCAGCTGGAGACCGTCCTCACCCGTCGCGGCGGTGGCCACCCGGTGACCCTGCCGGGACAGGGAGAGTTCGAGGGCCGTCCGGATGGCGTCGTCGTCCTCGATCAGCAGCAGAAAAGGCACGCCGACATTCTGTCGCATGGGCCGTCCGAGATCGACCGCTCGTGGACTCGCTTCTGTTCCGTCCCCTGTGACACGGCTGTGACAGTCGGCGGACAACGCCATGAAGTCCGGCGGGCAAGCTTCTTGGCACACGGACCGAAACACACTCCAACCGACGGGGGGCGCGAGATGAACGCACTGCACAGCACCACCTCAAGCGCAGTTGTCACGCGTCTCCACGACGTCGTGTGGAGCAACGAGAAGTCCGGCGGTAACACGAACGGACGGGGGTGCGTTCGTACCGTCGGGCGTCAGCGCAAGGCGCCTCACATGGCGGCTGTTGCTGACGGGGGAGCGGCGTACGGGGAGGTCACGGGGGAGCGCACGGGCTGTTCGGAAGCCGAGTTCACGGCTTACGTCCAGGAGCGTCGTGCCTCCCTGTACGCCACCGCCTACCACCTGACCGGTGACCGTTTCGAGGCCGAGGACCTGCTCCAGAGCGCGCTGTTCTCCACGTACCGCGCCTGGGACCGGATCAGCGACAAGGCCGCCGTCGGCGGTTACCTGCGTCGCACCATGACGAACCTGCACATCAGCGCCTGGCGCCGGCGCAAGCTCAACGAGTACCCGACCGAGGAGCTGCCGGAGACGGTCGGCGAGACGGACGCGATGCGGGGTACGGAGCTGCGCGCGGTCCTGTGGCAGGCCCTGGCCCGCCTGCCCGAGCTCCAGCGGACGATGCTGGTGCTGCGCTACTACGAGGGCCGGACCGATCCGGAGATCGCGGAGATCCTGGACATCAGTGTCGGCACGGTGAAGTCGAGCATCTGGCGTTCGCTGCGGCGCATGCGCGAGGACGAGGTGCTGAGCTTCGGCCGTGACGAGGAGGAGTCCTTCGGCGAGCTGGTGGCCTGAAGGCCGGGGGGAACGGCCCCACGGGCGCTCACGGGGGAAACGGGGCGCTCGGGGGAACGGGGGAAAGCACGGGGGAACCGTACGGGGGTACGGGGAACACGAAGCGGGTCGTACGAGTCCGGGGGGTCTCGTACGACCCGCTTCGTGCGTACGCGGTACGGGCGTACGCGGTACGGGCGTGCGCGGTACGGGCGTGCGCGGTACGGGCGTGCGCGGTACGGGCGTACGCGGTACGGGCGTACGCGGACCGGCGTGCGGTGCAGGCCGGCCCGTCAGAGCGGCCTAGACCGGCGTGCGGTGCCGGCCCGCCGCCGCGGCGGCCAGGCGACCAAGGGCCTCCGGTTTGGCGCAGGGGTGGGCGCCCAGGGCCGCCTGGCGGGCGACGATCGCGCGTTCCGCGCGCATCAGGCGCCAGCCGCGGCGCAGCAGGAACGGGACGGACTTGCGGCCCTCGCGCAGGTCGCGGACGAGCCGGCGGCGGAAGGTCGTCGCGGGCCGGCCGCGCAGGCACAGCGCGTCGGCGAGGACGTCGAGGTCACGGCAGCGGTTCACGATCTCGGCCGCGAAGATGCCCTCCGCGACGAAGAGCGGGGTCCGCGCGATGTCGAGCCGCTCGTGGTCCACGCGCGAGCTGGTGGAGATGTCGTACACGGGGACGTCGGTCCGTCCCGTACGGCACAGCTCGACGATCGCGGCGACGGCGGCGTCCGCGTCCCAGGACCGTGGGGAGTCCCAGTCGATGTCCGTGCTGCCGTCGACGAGCGGGAGCGACGGGTCGTCGCCCTCCTTGTAGAAATCGTCGAGGCGCAGGACCGGAAGGCCGGTGACGGCGGCGAGGGACGACTTGCCGGAGCCTGAGGGGCCCGCGAGCAGGACGACCCGGGTCGGGATCGGTAGGGAACTCACGGAACACCAGTGTGAGGCATTCCCCCGTCCAGGGGACCACCGAGGAAGGCCGTTGGTATCGAGCATCACACCTCGACTACTGTCGGTGCCCGCCCGCTCACCCCCTGGAAGGATCTCCATGGCGCGTCACGCACAACCCCGGACCTCCCGCCGCGGCGCTCTGCTGAGGGCCGGTCTCGGCGTCACGGCGGCGGGCGCGGCGGTGCTCGGCGCCGGCGCCGCGGCCCAGGCCGCCGCCCCCGTGCCGCTGCCCGTCGACTCGCTGACCAGGACGGACGCCGGCGCGGCCGGAGCGGGCGCCCTCGACGGCGTCACGCACGGCGTGGGCCCGCTGACCCGGCTCCAGCTCGACCCGCTGGCCAACACCGGCGTCGACCCCCTGGACAACGGCCTCGGCACCCAGGTCGCCGACTTCAAGCCGGTCGGCACGAACCTGGTGACCGACCACGTCACCAGGGGCGGGGCGGTGTCCGATCTGCCGGTGGTCGGCGGCGTCACGCAGGGACTCCTCCCCTAGGGCATGACGGAACGGCCCCCGGGCAGTGCTGCTGCCCGGGGGCCGTTCCGTGCGGCGGCTAGTACGAGGAGCCGCTCGCGCCCAGCGAACCCGTCGGGTGCCAGACCGTCTTCGTCTCCAGGAACGCGGTCATGCGGTCCGTGCCCGGGGACTCCGCGAAGTCCTCGGTACGGGGGCGCAGGACGCGCTTCAGGTTGTCCGCCGCCGCGATCTCCAGGTCGCGGGCGAGGTCGCCGTCGGTCGCGCCCGTCAGGTCGATCGCGTTGACGTCCTGGTGGGCCGCGAGGTGCGGGCCCATCTCGGAGGCCTTGCCGGAGAGGATGTTGACCACGCCGCCGGGCAGGTCGGAGGTGGCCAGGACCTCGCCCAGGGAGAGGGCGGGGAGCGGGGACTTCTCGCTGGCGATGACGACGGCCGTGTTGCCCGTCGCGATCACCGGGGCGATCACCGAGACCAGGCCGAGGAAGGACGAGTCCTGCGGGGCCACGACCGTCACGACGCCGGTCGGCTCGGGGGTCGACAGGTTGAAGTACGGGCCCGCGACCGGGTTCGCGCCGCCCACGACCTGGGCGATCTTGTCGGTCCAGCCCGCGTACCAGACCCAGCGGTCGATCGCCGCGTCGACGACCACGGCCGCCTTCGACTTCGACAGGCCCTCCGCGTCCGCGACCTCGCGGACGAACTGGTCCCGGCGGCCCTCCAGCATCTCGGCGACGCGGTAGAGGATCTGGCCGCGGTTGTACGCGGTCGCGCCCGCCCAGCCGCCGAAGGCCTTGCGGGCGGCGACGACCGCGTCACGGGCGTCCTTGCGGGAGGAGAGCGGCGCGTTCGCCAGCCACTTGCCCTTCGAGTCGCTCACCTCGTACACCCGGCCGCTCTCGGAGCGGGGGAACTTGCCCCCGACGTACAGCTTGTAGGTCTTGAAGACACTGAGGCGCGTCACATCAGACATCGAGGTAGGCCTCCAGACCGTGGCGGCCGCCCTCGCGGCCGAAGCCCGACTCCTTGTAGCCGCCGAAGGGCGAGGTCGGGTCGAACTTGTTGAACGTGTTGGCCCAGACGACACCGGCCCGGAGCTTGCCGGCGACCGCGAGGATGCGGGAGCCCTTCTCCGTCCAGATGCCGGCCGACAGGCCGTACTGACTGTTGTTGGCCTTCGCGACGGCCTCGTCGGGCGTACGGAAGGACAGCACCGACAGGACGGGGCCGAAGATCTCGTCGCGGGCGATCCGGTGCGCCTGCGTGACGTTCGTGAAGAGCGTCGGGGCGAACCAGTAACCGGCCGACGGGATCTCGCACGCGGCGGTCCAGCGCTCGGCGCCCTCCGCCTCGCCCTCGTCCACCAGGGAGGTGATGCGGGCCAGCTGCTCGGAGGAGTTGATGGCGCCGATGTCGGTGTTCTTGTCGAGCGGGTCGCCGAGGCGGAGCGTCGACAGGCGGCGCTTGAGCGAGTCGAGCAGCTCGTCCTGGATCGACTCCTGGACCAGGAGGCGGGAGCCCGCGCAGCAGACCTGGCCCTGGTTGAAGAAGATGCCGTTGACGATGCCCTCGACGGCCTGGTCGATGGGGGCGTCGTCGAAGACGATGTTGGCGCCCTTGCCGCCCAGCTCCAGGGTCACCTTCTTGTCCGTGCCGGCGATCGAGCGCGCGATGGCCTTGCCGACGGCGGTCGAACCGGTGAAGGCGACCTTGTTCACGTCCGGGTGCTCGACGAGGGCCGCGCCCGTGGCGCCGTACCCCGGAAGGATGTTGACGACGCCCTTCGGCAGCCCGGCCTGGCGGCAGATGTCCGCGAAGAACAGGGCGGAGAGCGGGGTCGTCTCGGCCGGCTTCAGGACGACCGTGTTGCCGGTCGCGAGCGCCGGGGCGATCTTCCACGCCAGCATGAGCAGCGGGAAGTTCCACGGGATGACCTGGCCGGCCACGCCCAGCGGCTTCGGGTTCGCGCCGAAGCCCGCGTGGTCGAGCTTGTCGGCCCAGCCCGCGTAGTAGAAGAAGTGCGCGGCGACCAGGGGGAGGTCCGCGTCGCGGGTCTCCTTGATCGGCTTGCCGTTGTCCAGAGTCTCCAGGACGGCCAGCTCGCGGCTGCGCTCCTGGATGATCCGGGCGATCCGGAAGAGGTACTTGGCGCGCTCGGAACCGGGCAGCGCCGACCACTTCTCGAAGGCCTTGCGGGCCGCCCTCACCGCGCGGTCGACGTCCTCGGCGCCCGCCTGGGCGACCTCGGCGAGGACCTCCTCGGTGGCGGGGGAGACGGTCTTGAAGACCTTGCCGTCGGCGGCGTCCACGAACTCGCCGTCGATGAACAGGCCGTAGCTCGGTGCGATGTCGACGACGGAGCGCGACTCCGGTGCCGGTGCGTACTCGAATGCAGATGCCATGTTGATCAGTCCACCGTCACGTAATCGGGGCCGGAGTAACGGCCGGTCGCCAGCTTCTGGCGCTGCATCAGCAGGTCGTTGAGCAGGCTGGAAGCGCCGAAGCGGAACCAGTGGTTGTCCAGCCAGTCCTCGCCCACGGTCTCGTTGACGAGCACCAGGAACTTGATCGCTTCCTTGGTGTTGCGGATGCCGCCGGCCGGCTTCACGCCGATCTGCACGCCGGTCTGCGCGCGGAAGTCGCGCACGGCCTCCAGCATGAGGAGGGTGTTCGCCGGGGTGGCGTTGACCGCGACCTTGCCGGTCGAGGTCTTGATGAAGTCCGCGCCGGCCATCATGCCGAGCCAGGAGGCGCGGCGGATGTTGTCGTACGTGGAGAGCTCACCGGTCTCGAAGATCACCTTGAGGCGGGCGCGGTCGCCGCACTCCGCCTTGACGGCGGCGATCTGCTCGAAGACCTCCATGTACCGGCCGGCGAGGAAGGCGCCACGGTCGATGACCATGTCGATCTCGTCGGCCCCGGCGGCGATGGCGTCGGCGGTGTCGGCCAGCTTCACGGGGAGCGCGGCGCGCCCGGCCGGGAAGGCGGTGGCGACCGAGGCGACCTTGACGCCCGAGCCCGCGACGGCGGCCTTGGCGGTGGCCACCATGTCGGGGTAGACGCAGACGGCGGCGGTCTTCGGGGTCGTGCGGTCGGTCGGATCGGGGTTGACGGCCTTGGCGGCGAGCGCCCGGACCTTGCCCGGGGTGTCCGCGCCTTCGAGCGTCGTCAGGTCGATCATGGAAATAGCCAGGTCGATGGCGTAGGCCTTGGCCGAGGTCTTGATCGAGCGGGTGCCGAGCGACGCGGCGCGCGCCTCCAGGCCGACGGCGTCGACGCCGGGCAGCCCGTGGAGGAAGCGGCGCAGCGCACTGTCGGACGTGGTCACGTCGGCGAAAGCGAATGCTGCGGGTGCAGTGGTGGGCATGGTCACCAGTCGAGCATATCTACGCGCGTAGCGACCTGTACAGGGGAGCTCCTTCGACGAGCCCGAGGTCACAGGGGGTCCGACGGCGTGGTGACCGCTGTCACAGGCCCGTGACATGGAACGGACAGCTCCCGAATACAAGATCAATAGATTTTCTTTCAGCAGCCAGCCAGACCTCACCGACACACAGACGGACCGAGAAAAAGCGGCATGCGGCTCTCCCATCCACCTGCCTGATTTCACAGGAGTCGTTATGCGCACCGCCCTTCGCACCGCCATCGCCACCGCCCTCGTCGCGGGCGTCGCGATCACCGCCCCGGCCCTCACCGCCGGCGCCGCCTTCGCCGCCGACGCGCCGGTGGCCGCCGCCACGCGGGCCGCGGGCACGCCGGCCGCGGGCACCGAGACCGCGAAGCCGGCGGACGCGAAGGGTGCGAGTGCTCAGGAGGACGGCGTCTTCGTCCGGACCGAGACCCTCATCAACGGCACGATCGCCAAGATCTACAAGGTCAAGGGGCGGAATTACCGCGCCGAGCTCTTCTACCAGGGCAACCCGGTCGGCGTCCTGGAGGCGACCACCCGCTCCGTCGCTGGCAACGACAACGGCGAGTTCTTCGTCCTCAACCCGGACGGCACCACCTACAACTGGGACCGCAACTACGTCCCCGGCGCCAAGCCCGGCATCTACGAGCTCGCCGACGGCACGCGCCTCGAGCTCGCCCGGAAGGACGGCCGCTACGGCCTCCAGCTGATCGAGAACGGCAAGGGCCGAGGCTTCACCTACCTGAACGGCTTCCGCCAGGTCTGGACGTACGGCAAGGCCGTCGTCGTCCTGGAGCAGGACGGGGGCTTCGCCGCCTACATCCCCGGCTCGGCGAAGCAGGCCGCCCCGAAGCTCGTCCAGAAGGGCTCCGCGCCCACCCCGGGCCCGGCCGTCACCCTCGGCGAGTGCACCGTCCAGCAGGTCATCCCCTCCGTGTTCGCGCAGCTGACCGTGACGCTCACCAACGACCTCGAGAAGGGCCCGAAGGCCGTCCTCAACGACGAGGCCGGCAAGCCCATCGAGGTCCTCGACCGCGACCACGCGGCCGACCTGGGCGCGGGCCTCACCATCAAGGGCGCCGACACCACCACCCCGAAGCTCGGCCAGCGCACCCAGGGCGGCGACACGCCGTACGCCTGGACCGCGTTCCCGAAGCTCCCCAAGGGCTGCGAGAAGAACACGGCCACGCCCACCCCGGCGCCGTCCGTCACCACCCCGGCCCCCGCGGGCAACACCGGCACCACCACGAACAACGGGCAGACCTCCGTCATCCCGAAGGGCGGCGTCGCGGCCGGCGCCGAGCTCTCCGCCGAGGGCGACTCGACCGCGCTGATCGCCGCCGGCGCCGGTGCGGCCTCGCTCGCCGCCGCGGGCCTCGGCTTCGTCGTCCTGCGCCGCCGGTCCGGCGCCCGCGGCTGACCCCGCACCACCCTCCCTGCCCCTGACCCGAGCAGACGACACCCCACCCCGGGCCGGCCCGCCGCGCGCTGTGCGGCGGGCCGGCCACACCCCGATCTCAGGCCGGTCGTCGCCCTTCGTGCGGCGGCCGGCCGCACCCCGTCCGGAGCCTTCCCGTGAACCGCCGCAGCCCCCGGTCCCGTACCGCCGCCGTCCTCCTCCTCGCCTCGCTCGCCGCGCTCACCGGCTGCTCCACCGCCGGCGAGTCCGCGCCCGCCACCCCGCCCGCCCACATCTCGCGGGCCACGGCCCCCGCCCCCGCGCCGACGGCGAGCGCGGCCCCCGTGAAGCCGATGGCGCGCTCCCTGCCCGTCCGGGTCCGGGTGCCCGCCGCCGGGGTCGACACCGGGCCGATCCTGGACCTCGGCCTGAACGGGGACGGCACCGTCGAGGTGCCCTCGGTCGCGGACGCCGACCGGATCGGCTGGTACGACAAGGGCGTCACGCCCGGCCAGACCGGACCCGCCGTCCTCATCGGCCACTTCGACACCGCACGCGGCCCGGCCGTCCTCAAGAACGTCTCCAAGGTCCGCGTCGGCGACGAGATCACCGTGACCCGCGCCGACGGCACGACCGCCGTCTTCCGGGTCCGGGAGCTGGAGCAGGCCGACAAGCACGCCTTCCCGACGGCCAAGGTGTACGGCGACACCACCCGCCCCGAGCTGCGCATCGTCACCTGCGGCGGGGAGCTGGTCGACGGCCACCGCCCCGACAACATCATCCTGTACGCGGATCTCGTGGCCACGCGGGCCGCCTGAGCCCCCGTCCGCCCGCTGAGGCACAATCGGCGGCATGACGACCCCCGAGCCGACCCCCGAGCCCAGCCACGAGCGGAGCCGCGAGTCGACCCCCGAGCAGCCGTCCGCCCCCGCCGACAAGGTCTACCGGTCGCCCCTCGGGGTCGCGGGCGGGATCTTCCTGCTGCTCCTCGCGGCCGTGTTCGCCGGGGACGCGGTGTTCCGCGGCGACGGCCGCACGCCCTGGCTCGTGCTCGCGGGCCTCGTGCTCGCCGTCCCGCTGATCGTCGCCTTCACGATCCGGCCCGCCGTGTACGCCAACGACGACCGGCTCCGGATCCGCAACCCGTTCCGGACGATCACGCTGCCCTGGGGCAGGGTCGCCGACGTCCGCGCCGGCTACTCCAGCGAGGTCCTCACGAGGGAGGGCGCCAAGTACCAGCTGTGGGCGATCCCCGTCTCCCTGCGCCAGCGGAAGAAGGCCGCCCGCGGCGCCGCCCGCGTCTCCCAGGACGATCCGCACGCCCGCACCTCCGGCGTACGGGACGGCGCCTCCCGGCTCGCGCCGAGCGACAAGTCCATCGCCGAGCTGCGCGAACGCGCCGAGCGGCGCGCCGGGACCGCGGGCGCGCAGGGCGAGGCGCAGGTGCGCTGGGCGTACGAGATCGTCGGCCCCGCGCTGGCAGGGCTGCTGCTGATCGTGATCCTGGTCGCGACCGGCTGAGCCGTACGGGATGCCCTAGGGGGCCCCCGCCCACACGAGCAGCATGTATCCGCCCAGCCACGCCGAGGACAGCGCCGCGCCCACGAGCACGAGGGCGGCCACGTGCCGGCGGGCGCGGGCGACCGCCACGGCGAGCGGCAGCAGCAGCGGGAAGCCCGGCAGCAGGAAGCGGGCGCGCGGGAACCAGACGCCGCCGCTGCCGAGGACCACGAGCAGCAGCACGCCCGTGAACACGAGCAGCGGCAGCGGCTGCCGGTCGGCGAGACAGCACAGATAGAGCCCGGCGGACAGCAGCAGCACCACCGAGACGACGGACAGGAAGAGGTACGGGGCCTGGCTGTGGACCAGGTACCGCCTCAGCTCCCGCAGCGTCACCGCGCCCCCGTCCCACTGGTTCCCCCAGCGCCACTGCACCTCGAAGTAGCCGTCCCAACGCCCGCGGACCAGCGCCACCCAGCCCACGTAACCGAGCCAGCCGAGCGGCGCGGTGAGGGCGGCGGCCAGGGCCTTCCTCCTGCGCGGGGCGGGCTCGCACAGACCCGGCAGACCCGGCAGACCCGGCCCGCGTCCACCCGGCCCGCGGCGGCCGGGCTCGCGCCAAGCGGCGAGCAGCCCCGCCGCCGCGACCGCCGCCGCGACCGCGAGCCCCGTCGGTCTCGTCAGCCCGGCGGCCACCGCGAGCCCGGCCGCCCACGCCCAGCGCCCGGCGAGCACCGCGTACAGCGCCCAGGCGGCGAGGGCCGTGAACAGCGACTCCGTGTAGCCCATCCACTCCACGGCGGCCACCGGCGACGCGGCCCACAGGACCGCGAGGACCGTGCCGGTCCGGCGCCCGTGCAGCCGGTCGCCGACCGCGAACACCCCCCAGGCGGCGACCAGCGAGCACACCACCGCGAGCCCGAGCGCGACCGAGGCGCGGGAGCCGGGGAGGACCGCGGAGAGCCCCCGGACGAGCCCGGGGAAGAGCGGGAAGAAGGCGAGGTTCCGGGGGTAGGACGGGTCGGCGGCGTACCCGTGCTCCGCGATGTCCAGGTACCAGAGCGAGTCCCAGGTGCGGGCGAGCACCGGCCACAGGCCGTGCCCCTTCCCGTGCGCCCAGCGGGCGAGGACCGCGAGCCCCAGGAGCCGGACCGCCAGGAAGCCGAGGAGCGCCGGGGCCGCGTGCCGCAGCGCCCCGCGCCGCCCGACGCCGGGGGAGGGGGCGGAGGCGCGGGGGGTGGGGACGTACGGCACGGGTCTTGCGGACACCCGGTCACCCTGGCGCGCGCCCCCGGCGCGCGGTCCACGCGTCACGTCACGTGTCGTACGGGTTCACCCGGACGGGCGCGGCGGGGGAACGCCGGAGGGCCGGTACGGAAGCGACTCCGTACCGGCCCTCCTGACGTCAGGGGGTGGCCCTACAGCCCTGCGGCCTCGGACAGGTCCCGCTTGATCGCGGCGAGCACCTCCGCGCCCGTCGCGCGGGCCGTCGCCAGCTCGCTCCCGTCGCCGACCGGGACCACGACCTCCAGGTAGCACTTGAGCTTGGGCTCGGTGCCGGACGGGCGGACGATCACCCGGGCCTTGTAGGCGCCCTCCAGGTGGTAGCGCAGGCCGTCCGTCGGCGGCAGCGACTCCGTGCCCTTCGTCAGGTCCTCGGCCGAGACGACCGTCAGACCGGCGAGCCGCACCGGGGGCTTCTCGCGCAGCGCGGCCATCGCGTCCGCGATGACCGACAGGTCCTCGACGCGCACCGACAGCTGGTCCGTGGCGTGCAGGCCGTGCGCCACCGCCAGGTCGTCGAGCAGGTCGGCGAGCGTGCGGCCCTGCTCCTTGAGCACCGAGGCCAGCTCGGTGACGAGCAGCGCCGCCGTGATGCCGTCCTTGTCGCGGACGCCCTCGGGGTCGACGCAGTAGCCGAGCGCCTCCTCGTAGCCGTACCGCAGGCCGTCGACGCGGGCGATCCACTTGAAGCCGGTCAGCGTCTCCTCGTAGCCGACGCCCGCGGCCTCGGCGATGCGGCCGAGCAGCGAGGACGACACGATCGACTCGGCGAAGACGCCGGTGGCGCCCTTGTGCACGAGGTGCGCGGCGAGCAGTGCGCCGACCTCGTCGCCGCGGAGCATCCGCCAGCCGCCCTCGACGTCCGCGTCCGGCACGGCGACGGCGCAGCGGTCGGCGTCCGGGTCGTTGGCGATGACGAGGTCGGGGTCCACGGCCCGGGCGGCCTCGAAGGCCAGGTCCATGGCGCCCGGCTCCTCCGGGTTCGGGAAGGCGACCGTCGGGAACGCCGGGTCCGGCTCGGCCTGCTCGGCGACGAGCGCGGGCGGCGGGAAGCCGGCCCGGCCGAACGCGGCCGTCAGGACCTCCTTGCCGACGCCGTGCATGGCCGTGTAGACGGTCCGCGCGGTACGGGGGGAGCCGGGGGTCAGGACGGCGTCCGTACGCTCCAGGTACGACTCCAGGACCTCGTCGCCGAGCACCTGCCAGCCCTCGGAGGCGCGGGGCACGTCGTTCAGCGAGCGGATCGCGTCGATCTCGGCGGCGATCTCCGCGTCGGCCGGCGGCACGATCTGCGAGCCGTCGCCCAGGTAGACCTTGTAGCCGTTGTCGCGCGGCGGGTTGTGGCTGGCGGTCACCTCGACGCCGGCGACGGCGCCCAGGTGCCTTATGGCGTACGCGAGGACGGGCGTCGGCAGCGGGCGCGGGAGCAGCGCGGCGCGCAGCCCGGCGGCGGTCATCACGGCGGCGGTGTCGCGGGCGAAGTCGACGGACTTGTAGCGGGCGTCGTAGCCGACGACGACGAGACCGCCGGTCTCGCCCTTCGCCTTCAGGTACGCGGCGAGGCCGGCGGCGGCGCGGATCACGACCGAGCGGTTCATCCGCATGGGCCCGGCGCCGATCTCACCGCGGAGGCCGGCGGTGCCGAACTGCAGCGTGCCGCTGAAACGGGCGGCGAGCTCGTCGGTGGCGTTGCGGTCGAGGAGCGCGGCGAGCTCGTCGCGGGTCTCCTGGTCGGGATCCTCGGCGAGCCACGCCTGGGCCCGGGCGAGGAGGTCGTCCTGCGTCACGGTGGTGTGCCTTTCGGGGGGTGCGGGTGCCGGTGCGGGCGGGTGGGGTGGTGCGGGCCCGCGGGTTGTGCGGGGGCCGCTGCGCGGAGCCTTCCCCCACCCCGCGCAGCGGCCCGCCGTCGGAGACTCAGATCCGGTCGAGGACCCGCGTCAGCAGCTCGCCCATCCGCGCCGCCGAGTCCCGCCCCGCCTGGAGCACTTCCTCGTGGTTCAGCGGCTCGCCCGAGAGCCCCGCCGCCAGGTTGGTGACCAGCGAGATGCCGAGGACCTCCGCGCCGGCCTCGCGGGCCGCGATGGCCTCCAGGACGGTGGACATGCCGACGAGGTCGCCGCCCAGGACGCGGACCATGTTGATCTCGGCCGGGGTCTCGTAGTGCGGGCCGGGGAACTGGACGTACACGCCCTCCTCAAGCGTCTCGTCGACCTCCTTGCACAGCGCGCGCAGGCGCGGCGAGTACAGGTCGGTGAGGTCGACGAAGTTCGCGCCGACGATCGGGGAGGCGGCCGTCAGGTTGAGGTGGTCGCTGATGAGGACCGGCTGGCCGGGGCGCATGCCCTCGCGGAGGCCGCCGCAGCCGTTGGTGAGGATGACGGTCTTGCAGCCGGCGGCGACGGCGGTGCGGACGCCGTGGGCGACGGAGGCGACGCCGCGGCCCTCGTAGAAGTGGGTGCGGCCGAGGAAGACCAGCGCGCGCTTCTCACCGATCTTGTACGAGCGGACCTTGCCGCCGTGGCCCTCGACGGCCGGCGGCGGGAAGCCGGGGAGCTCGGTCACCGGGAACTCGGCCTCGGGGGCGCCGAGGGCGTCGACGGCGGGGGCCCAGCCGGAGCCCATGACCAGGGCGACGTCGTGGTTCTCGACACCGGTCAGCTCGCGCAGACGCGTGGCTGCGGCCTCGGCGGCCTCGTACGGGGTGGCAGTTGCGTTCACTGACTCTCTCGCCTCGGGGAGGGGGGTCCGAGGGGAGCCCCGGACGGATTTGGTACGCGAAGCAGCGTAGCCGGAGAATTCCTACGCGCGTAGATGACGATGCGGACGGACATGCGATCGTTGTCTTGTCGTTTCCGACGAACGGCGGATTCCGGCCGCCCCGGCCGGACCGACAGGGTCAGCAGGGTCGCTTGCGCAACTCCATCACGTAGTCGTGCGGCGCGCCCGCCGACTCGGCCGCGTCGGCGACCTCTCCCAGGTACCGCGCGGACGGCAGCCCGCCCTCGTAGGCGTTGAGCACGTACACCCAGGCCGGCTCTTCGCCGTCCAGGGTGTGCACGCGCACCCGCATCCGCCGGTAGATGTCGAGGCCCACGCCCTCCCAGCGGTCCATGGAGTCCTCGTCCATCGGCGCGATGTCGTACAGCGCCACGAAGACCTGGGAGCGGGGGGCCTCCACGATGGTGGCCAGCGCTCCCTCCCAGCCCATCTGCTCACCGCCGAAGGTGAGCCGCCAGCCGTTCAGCCAGCCGGTGCTGCGCAGCGGGGAGTGCGGTGCGCGGCGGCTCATCAGCCGGGCGTCGAGGTTGCCGGCGAAAGCGGCGTAGAGCGACATGGGACCGAGGGTACGGGAGGGGGCGGGGTGTCCGCCGAACGCCGAGGTGGCGACGTACGGGACCCTGACGCGGGGTCGTCCGGGGCCCGGGACGCGGACCCCCGCCACCCCGGACGCGAGGCTTGTACGGGGCCCGGGACGCGGACCCCCGCCACCCCGGACGCGAGGCCTGTACGGGGCCCGAGACACGGACCCCCGCCACCCCGGACGCGAGGCCTGTACGGCGCCCGAGACACGGACCCCCGCCACCCCGGACGCGAGGCTTGTACGGCGCCCGAGACACGGACCCCCGCCACCCCGGACGCGAGGCCCGTACGGGGCCCGGGACGCGGACTCCTCCGCCCCCGGCGCAGGCCCCTGCGGCCGCGCCCCCGCCCCCGTTCGCCCCCTTCGGCGCCCCGGCGCGAGGCAGTGCCCGGAGTGCGGGACAATGGGCTACGCACTTGAAGCGTGCGGGACAATGGCGTACGCACTGCATCCCAGCGGGGGGACACCCCGGCAGAACGAGAGCGCGAGGCGTAGATCCCAGTGACCCGGATCGTGATCATCGGCGGCGGACCCGGCGGATACGAGGCGGCCCTGGTGGGCGCCCAACTCGGCGCGGAGGTGACCGTCGTCGACTGCGACGGCCTCGGCGGCGCGTCCGTCCTGACCGACTGCGTCCCGTCCAAGACCCTCATCGCCACGGCCGAGGTGATGACGACCTTCGACTCCTCGTACGAGGAGCTGGGCATCATCGTGGCCGACGACACCCCGCCGCTCGAGCAGGCCGCCCGCGTCGTCGGCGTGGACCTCGGCAAGGTGAACCGACGGGTGAAGCGCCTCGCGCTCGCCCAGTCCCACGACATCACCGCCTCCGTCACCCGGGCCGGTGCCCGGGTCCTGCGCGGCCGCGGCCGGCTGGACGGCCGGCAGGCGATGGACGGCTCCCGTCAGGTGATCGTCACCGCCGCCGACGGCACCGAGGAGACGCTGACCGCCGACGCCGTGCTGATCGCGACCGGCGCCCACCCGCGCGAGGTGCCCGACGCCAAGCCGGACGGCGAGCGCATCCTGAACTGGACGCAGGTCTACGACCTGAAGGAGCTCCCCGAGGAGCTCATCGTGGTCGGCTCCGGCGTCACCGGCGCCGAGTTCGCCGGTGCCTACCAGGCGCTCGGCTCCCGGGTCACGCTCGTCTCCTCCCGTGACCGCGTCCTCCCCGGTGAGGACCCGGACGCCGCCGCCGTCCTGGAGGACGTCTTCCGGCGCCGCGGCATGAACGTCATGGCCCGCTCCCGCGCCGAGTCCGCCAAGCGGGTCGGCGACCGGGTCGAGGTCACCCTCTCGGACGGCCGGGTCATCTCCGGCACGCACTGCCTGATGGCGGTCGGCGCGATCCCGAACTCGGCCGGGATGGGTCTGGAGGAGGCGGGGGTCAAGCTGAAGGACTCCGGTCACATCTGGACCGACAAGGTCTCCCGTACCACCGCCCCCGGCGTGTACGCCGCCGGTGACGTCACCGGGGTCTTCGCGCTCGCCTCGGTCGCCGCCATGCAGGGCCGGATCGCGATGTACCACTTCCTCGGCGACGCGGTGGCCCCGCTGAACCTGAAGACGGTCTCCTCGAACGTCTTCACCGACCCGGAGATCGCCACCGTCGGCTACACCCAGGCCGACGTGGACGCGGGCAAGATCGACGCCAAGGTCGTCAAGCTGCCCCTGCTGCGCAACCCGCGCGCGAAGATGCAGGGCATCCGGGACGGCTTCGTGAAGATCTTCTGCCGTCCCGGCACCGGCATCGTCGTCGGCGGCTGTGTCGTCGCGCCGAAGGCGAGCGAGCTGATCCATCCGATCTCGATCGCGGTCGACAACAATCTGACGGTCGAACAGATCGCAAATGCTTTCACCGTGTACCCCTCCCTGTCGGGCTCGATCGCGGAAGTGGCACGGCAGTTGCACACCCGAAAGGCGACGGGCGAGGCGTAGCATCCCGCTCCGGTCCGGCTCCCGCCTGCGGGAACGGTTCGCCCACTCGGACAACCCCCGGCAATCCCGGGCATAGAACGATCAACGACGGGGCCTCCCATACCACTTGGAGGCCCCGTCCGTGCGCATCTTCTGCAATTCGGCGCATAGTGCTGAAAACTATCGGCCGCTCACGTTACTGTCAGTTTCGTGTTCGCTGCAGAACGTCGTCAGTTGATCCTCGAAATGGTGCGAGCCAATGGGGCCGTGTCGCTCCGCGAGCTCGCCCGCGTCGTCCAGACCTCTGAAGTGACCGTACGGAGAGACGTACGGGCCCTTGAGGCAGAAGGACTCCTCGACCGCCGCCACGGCGGTGCGGTGTTGCCGGGCGGATTCACGCGAGAATCCGGCTTCCCGCAGAAATCCCATCTCGCCACAGCGGAGAAGACGGCCATCGCCGACGTCGCCGCGAGCCTCGTCGAGGAGGGCGAGGCCATCGTCGTCGGCGCCGGGACGACCACGCAGGAGCTGGCCCGCCGGCTCGCCCGCGTGCCCGGACTGACCGTCGTCACCAACTCCCTGCTCGTCGCCCAGGCCCTCGCCCACGCCAACCGGGTCGAGGTCGTCATGACCGGCGGCACCCTGCGCGGCTCCAACTACGCCCTCGTGGGCAGCGGGGCCGAGCAGTCGCTCCAGGGACTCCGGGTCTCCCGGGCCTTCCTCTCCGGGAGCGGTCTGACCGCCGAGCGCGGCCTGTCCACGTCCAACATGCTCTCCGCGAGCGTGGACCGGGCGCTCGTGCAGGCGGCGGCCGAGGTCGTGGTCCTCGCCGACCACACCAAGCTCGGCTCCGACACCATGTTCCAGACGGTGCCGACGGACGTCATCACCCGGCTGGTGACCGACGAGCCCCCGGCCCACGACGAGCGGGCCGCCTCCGAGCTCCAGGCCCTCGCCGACCAGGGCGTCCAGATCGCCGTCGCCGGTACGGGCGCGGCCGCCGGCCCCTCCGGCGGTGAGCAGCTCCCCCCGGGCGCCCGGCCCCGCCGTGACATGCCGCTACCCGTCCAGCGCGGGCGGATGGCGGCCGGTCAGTTCCGTGGGCCGGGCGGCGGCATGGCCGCGGAGACGCTGGAACGCACGGCCCGCGTCGCGGACATGCGCCGCCGCTGACGTCAGAAGAAGCCGGACGACGTCGGACGACGTACCCGAGGGACCCTCCCCCAGGGGTCCCACGCCGTCCCGTCCGTGAGTCAGTCCTTCAGTCCCCGTAGCGTCAGCGCGAGCAGGCGGTCCGCCAGCTCCCCGTCCTCCGGGCACTGTTCCGCCGCCAGCGCGATCGCGTTGGTCAGCTGCATCAGGTCGCCGATCGACACGTCGGCGTGCACCTGCCCCGCCTTCCGGGCCCTTTCGAGCAGCCGCTCGCCCGCCGCGCGCAGCGGGTCGCTGCACCGTGCCAGGGCCGAACTCCGGTCGTACGAGGCGGACATCAGCGCGTGCGCGAGCCCCCGGTACTCGCCCGCGTGGGCGATCAGGGCCCGCAGCCACTCCACGAGCGCCCGGCACGGCGCGTCCGCCTCCGCGAGCTCCCGCGAGCGGTCGAGCAGTTCGGCCAGCGCCTCCTGGAAGACCGCGTTCAACAGGTCGGCCCGGGTGGGGAAGTGGCGGTAGAGGGTGCCGATCCCGACGCCCGCCCGGCGCGCGACCTCCTCCAGCGGCGCGTCCGCGCCCTGTTCCCCGAAGGCGGCCCGGGCCTCGACGAGCAGTCGTTCGTGGTTGCGGCGTGCGTCGGCGCGCATGGGCGAACGGGCTCCTCTCGTACGAAGGGCCCGCAGGCGGCTGCCTGCGGGCCCTTCGTACCGTACTGGGTGCGACGGATCAGTCCTTGATGTCGCAGATGGTGGCACCCGAGGTGACGGAGGCGCCGACCTCGGCGCTCAGGCCCTTGACGGTGCCGGAGCGGTGGGCGTTGAGCGGCTGCTCCATCTTCATGGCCTCCAGGACGACGATCAGATCGCCCTCCTTGACCTCCTGGCCCTCCTCGACCGCGACCTTCACGATCGTGCCCTGCATCGGGGACGCGAGGGTGTCGCCCGAGGCGGTCGGGCCGGACTTCTTCGCCGCGCGCCGCTTCGGCTTCGCACCGGCCGCGAGGCCCGTGCGCGCAAGGGTCATCCCGAGGGAGGACGGCAGGGAGACCTCGAGACGCTTGCCGCCGACCTCGACGACGATCGTCTCGCGGCCCGCCTCGTCCTCGTCCGCATCCGCGCCGGCCGGGGCGAACGGCTTGATCTCGTTGACGAACTCCGTCTCGATCCAGCGCGTGTGGACCTTGAACGGGTCGGCGGTGAACGCCGGGTCGACCACGACGGCCTGGTGGAACGGGATCGCCGTCGCCATGCCCTCGACCTTGAACTCCGCCAGGGCGCGCGCGGCGCGCTGGAGGGCCTGCTCGCGGGTGGCGCCGGTGACGATCAGCTTGGCCAGGAGCGAGTCCCAGGCCGGGCCGATGACCGAGCCGGACTCGACGCCCGCGTCCAGACGGACGCCCGGGCCGGTCGGCGGGTTGAACACCGTGACCGTGCCGGGGGCCGGCAGGAAGTTGCGGCCCGGGTCCTCGCCGTTGATACGGAACTCGAAGGAGTGACCGCGGATCTCCGGGTCGCCGTAACCGAGCTCCTCGCCGTCCGCGATGCGGAACATCTCGCGGACCAGGTCGATGCCCGTGACCTCCTCGGTCACCGGGTGCTCGACCTGCAGACGCGTGTTGACCTCCAGGAAGGAGATCGTGCCGTCGACACCGACGAGGAACTCGACCGTGCCGGCGCCGACGTAGCCGGCCTCCTTCAGGATCGCCTTCGACGCCGCGTACAGCTCCGCGTTCTGCGCCTCGGTCAGGAACGGCGCCGGGGCCTCCTCGACCAGCTTCTGGTGACGGCGCTGCAGCGAGCAGTCACGCGTCGAGACGACGACCACGTTGCCGTGGGAGTCGGCGAGGCACTGGGTCTCGACGTGGCGGGGCTTGTCGAGGTAGCGCTCGACGAAGCACTCGCCGCGGCCGAAGGCCGCCACGGCCTCACGGACCGCCGAGTCGTACAGCTCCGGGACCTCTTCGAGCGTGCGGGCGACCTTCAGGCCGCGGCCGCCGCCGCCGAAGGCGGCCTTGATCGCGATCGGCAGGCCGTGCTCCTCGGCGAAGGCCACGACCTCCTCGGCACCCGACACCGGGTCCGGCGTGCCGGCGACCAGCGGGGCGCCGGCGCGCTGCGCGATGTGACGGGCGGCGACCTTGTCACCCAGGTCCCGGATCGCCTGCGGCGGCGGGCCGATCCAGGTCAGACCGGCGTCGAGCACCGCCTGCGCGAACTCGGCGTTCTCGGAGAGGAACCCGTAACCCGGGTGAACCGCGTCCGCGCCGGAGTCCTTCGCGGCCTGCAGGACCTTCGCCATGTCCAGGTAGCTGGTGGCCGGAGTGTCACCGCCCAGAGCGAACGCCTCGTCGGCCGCCCGGACGTGCAGAGCGTCCCGGTCCGGATCGGCGTACACGGCCACGCTGCCGATACCCGCGTCCCGGCACGCCCGGGCCACACGGACAGCGATTTCGCCACGGTTGGCGATGAGCACCTTGCGCACGATGGCTCCCTCCTTGAAACAAGCTGAGTTTAGGGACTGCCGACACGGCCTTTCGACCCGTCCCCAGTGGTGAGCTTGCCCACACGGAGCGTGACCACGGGCCCGCTCGGGTCGTGAATTCCCTTGTCGCACCACGGTACGCAGGGTTCCTTGACGGCACAGTAGCTCCGAGGTGTGGCGCAGGTCTCTGTTCGTGGGACCAGTGGCCGTTCGGGTTTCTTTGTGGAGTCCCTACGAATGGCGCAATGATTCTTTGCCGGGCAGTCCGCCGGTCGCCCGCCGTCGCCCGCCGTGCGGGAACTCTTGTCCGAGGGTTTACCGGCCAGTAGCCTTCGCGCTGTCGACCGTACTCTCGGTAACAGCTGAATCCAGGGGGTGGCCGAGGTGGCCCGCAGACCGATAGCGCTCGTGACGGCCGCGGTGCTCTTCCTCGAAGCACCCGGCATCGTCGCGATCAACGCCGTCATGGCCGGCTTCCTCGAAGCCCAGTCGATGTCCCTCGCCGGCATGGACCCCGACGCGATGGTCACCGGCACCTGGGGGCTCGGCATCGGCTCCGGCGCCGCCCTCCTCCTCTGCGGCCTCGTCGCCCTCGTCGCGGGCGTCCGCGACCGCCGCCCGGGCCGCTTCGGCCGGGCGCTCCTCATCGGCTGCGCGATCGTCCACGGCGTCCTCGGCGCGGTCGCCGTCGGCCTCCTCGGCTGGCCCGCCTTCGCGTTCCTGGTGACCGTGCTCGGGCTCGTCGTCCTCACCCTGGTGGCGTACGGCGAGGAGCGCGAGAAGGAGGCCGACGCCCCCGAAGGGGCGCCGGCCGCCGGCTGACCTCAGGCCCAGAGGTCGGTGATCTCGACGTCCAGCTTCCGCAGGAGCCTGCGCAGGAGCGGCAGGGACAGGCCGATCACATTGCCCGGGTCGCCGTCGATGCCGTCGATGAACGGGGCCGAGCGGCCGTCCAGGGTGAACGCGCCCGCCACGTGGAGCGGTTCGCCGCTCGCCACGTACGCGGCGATCTCCTCGTCCGTCGGCTCGCCGAAGCGGACCACGGTGGAGGCCGTCGCCGACTCGTAGCGCTTGGCGGCCGTGTCGTACACGCAGTGGCCCGTCTGGAGGATGCCGACCCGGCCCCGCATCGACTTCCAGCGGGCGGTGGCCTCCTCGGCGTCGGCCGGCTTGCCGAGGGCCTGCTTGTCGAGCTCCAGGACCGAGTCGCAGCCGATGACGAGCGCGCCGAACGCCTCGGGCTTGGCGGCCACGTGGGCGGCCTTCGCCTCGGCGAGCGCGAGCGCGAGTTCGGCCGGGGTCGGGGCGTGGACCTTGTCCTCGTCGACGCCGCTCACGATCACCTCGGGAGCGAGCCCGGCCTGCTGGAGCAGGCCGAGCCGGGCGGGGGAGGCGGAGGCGAGCACGACACGGCGCGGATCAGCAGTCATGGGGGCAGCGTAGTCAGTACCGGGCGCACGCACGCGCCCGCGTGGTCCGCTTGTCCGCAGGCAGGCGCGCGGCCTGGGATGGCACGTACGCGCGCGTGGCCCGGTTCTCCCCACGTACGCGCGCGTGGCCCGTCGTGCACGTACGCGCGCGTGGTCAGCGTGCGCTCGCCACGAACATCACCACCACCATCGCCATCGCCAGCAGCACGCCCGTGCGGCGGAGCGTCGCCTGCATGTCGCGCAAGAACTTCGGCGGCTCGTTCTCCGGGTCGGACCACAGCATGCCTCCGATCCTCCGGGCGTGAGGTGCGGGGCGCCTGAGTACGGATACTCAGGCGCCCCCGTACCGAAGGACTATTCGCGGAAGAACACCCCGTCCCGCGCGGCCGCGAGCGCCGCCGCCACCGCCCGTTCGGCGACGGCCGCGTCGAGCTCCTCGCGGGTGACCGCGAAGCGGTAGTACAGCGGCGCGGAGACGGCGCGGAGGAGCTCGACGGGGTCCGTCCCCGCCGGGATCTCGCCGCGGGTCTCGCCCCGGGTGACGACCGGGGCCCATTCGGCGAGCCGGGTCCGGTAGAAGTCGGCGAGGGCGCGGGCGCACTCCTCGTCGCAGGCCGCCGCGGCGATGACCGCGCGGAAGACGGCGCCCATCCGGGGGTCCACGAGGGTGGCCGCGCTCTCCCTGCTCACCGCCTCCTTCCCCGAGGGCCCGCTGCGGGCCAGGGCGCTACCTGAACGGCCGTACCTGATCGGCCGTACGCAGAAGGCCGGATCCCCCGCACAAGGGATCCGGCCTTCTCGTCATGCCGCGAGGACTACACGGGCCAGTACGACCGGGCCCAGGCCCGCGGGCCCGGCCGCTGCCGTACCGCCCGGGCGATACGGGAGGGATCCGACCACCCCTCCGGCACCACCGGGCCGCCGTCCCCGGCGGACGCCGCCGCCGTGGCCGCGGCCCGGGCTTGAACGACCGCCAGTGCGGCGGCCAACTCCTCCGGAGTCGGGTTGCCTCGTACGACCTTGATCATGTCGCCTCCTTCAACGCTCGTACGGGCTACAGCGGGATGTTGCCGTGCTTCTTCGGAGGCAGGGATTCCCGCTTCGTACGGAGCTGACGCAGGCCCTTCACGATCTGCGGGCGCGTGTCCGACGGCAGGATCACGCCGTCGATGTAGCCGCGCTCGGCCGCCGTGTACGGGTTGAGCAGCGCGTCCTCGTACTCCTGCATGAGCCGCGCCCGCTCGGCCGCTGCCTTGTCTGCGTCTCCCGCCTCTTCGATCGTCCGCCGGTGCAGGATGTTCACCGCGCCCTGCGCGCCCATGACCGCGATCTGGCCCGTCGGCCACGCCAGGTTCAGGTCGGCGCCCAGGTGCTTGGAGCCCATGACGTCGTACGCGCCGCCGAAGGCCTTCCGGGTGATGACCGTGATCAGCGGGACCGTCGCCTCCGCGTACGCGTAGATCAGCTTCGCGCCGCGCCGGATGATGCCGCCGTACTCCTGGTCCACACCCGGCAGGAAGCCCGGCACGTCCACGAAGGTCAGGACCGGGATGTTGAAGGCGTCGCAGGTGCGCACGAAGCGCGCGGCCTTCTCGCTCGCGTTGATGTCGAGGCAGCCCGCGAACTGCATCGGCTGGTTCGCGACCACACCCACCGGGAAGCCCTCGACGCGGCCGAAGCCGGTCAGGATGTTCGGCGCGAACAGCGCCTGCGTCTCCAGGAACTCGCCGTCGTCGAGGACGTGTTCGATGACCTTGTGCATGTCGTACGGCTGGTTCGCCGAGTCCGGGATCAGCGTGTCGAGCTCGCGGTCCTCGTCCGTCACCTCGGTCTCCGCGACCTCCGGGAACGCCGGCGGCTCGGAGAGGTTGTTCGACGGAAGGTACGAGAGCAGGGACTTGACGTACTCGATCGCGTCCTTCTCGTCACCCGCCATGTGGTGCGCCACGCCCGAGGTCGAGTTGTGCGTCCGGGCGCCGCCCAGCTCCTCGAAGCCCACGTCCTCGCCGGTCACCGTCTTGATGACGTCGGGACCCGTGATGAACATGTGCGAGGTCTGGTCCACCATCACCGTGAAGTCGGTGATCGCGGGGGAGTACACCGCGCCGCCCGCGCAGGGGCCGACGATCAGGGAGATCTGCGGGATCACCCCGGAGGCGTGCGTGTTGCGGCGGAAGATCTCGCCGTACATCCCGAGCGCGTTCACACCCTCCTGGATGCGGGCGCCGCCGGAGTCGTTGATGCCGATGACCGGGCAGCCCGTCTTCAGCGCGAAGTCCATCACCTTGATGATCTTCTGGCCGTACGTCTCGCCCAGGGCGCCGCCGAAGACCGTGAAGTCCTGCGAGAACACCGCCACCGGGCGGCCGTCCACCGTGCCGTAGCCGGTGACGACACCGTCTCCGTACGGCCGGTTCTTCTCCAGGCCGAAATTCGTCGAGCGGTGCCGGGCCAGCTCGTCCAGCTCCACGAACGAACCCTCGTCCAGGAGGAGGGCGATCCGCTCGCGCGCGGTCAGCTTGCCCTTGGCGTGCTGCTTCTCCACCGCGCGCTCAGAGCCGGCATGCGTGGCCTCGTCGATACGGCGCTTGAGGTCCGCGATCTTGCCCGCGGTCGTGTGAATGTCGATCTCGTACTGCTCTGCCGGCTCGGACATCGGGATGCGGCTCCCTGCCTGGTCACGGGGGGTTCGTTGACTACGAATGGCCTACTACTGGCTTACTGACCCGTAGCGTATCGACGGCGATACGGTTCGGCACTGCGGTCTTTGCCACACCTACTCTGGCTTGCATGACGTCCTCTCAAGGCTCCGGCGGACCCTGGTCCGACCTCGACCGGCCCCCGCTGAACGCCACGGCACTGCGCCGCGCCCTCGTCGTCCCCGACGGACTGTGGACCTCGCTCGACGTGGTCACCACCACCGGCTCCACCAACAGCGACCTCGCCGCCCGGGCCGACGAACTGCCCGAAGGCGCGGTGCTCGTCGCCGAGGAGCAGTCCTCGGGCCGCGGCCGCCTCGACCGCACCTGGACCGCGCCCGCCCGCTCCGGGCTCTTCCTCTCCGTGCTCCTCAAGCCGCGCGTGCCCGTCCACCGCTGGGGCTGGCTCCCGCTGCTCACCGGCGTGGCCGCCGCCACCGGCCTCGCGAAGGCCGCCGGCGTCGACACGTCCCTCAAGTGGCCCAACGACGTACTGGTTTCCGTCGCGGGCGAGGAACGCAAGACCGGCGGCATCCTCGCCGAGCGGGCCGGAGCCGACGCCATCGTCGTCGGCCTCGGCATCAACGTCTCCCTCCGCGCGGACGAGCTGCCCGTCCCGGCGGCCGGCTCCCTCCTCCTCGCCGGCGCGGCCTCCACCGACCGCGACACCCTCCTGCGGGCCGTCCTGCGCTCCCTCGCCCAGTACTACGGCGACTGGGTAAGCGCCGAGGGCGACCCGGCCGCCTCAGGCCTCCAGGCCGCCTACACGGCCGGCTGCGCCACCCTGGGCCGCCGCGTCCGCGCCGAGCTCCCCGGCGAGCGCATGCTGGAAGGCGAAGCCGTGGCCCTGGACGGCGACGGCCGCCTGGTCGTCGAGACGGAGGGCGGCGGCACGGAAGCGGTGGGAGCGGGCGACATCGTCCACCTGCGCACCTGAGGTGTGGGCATACGTTCCGCATGGGGGTCCCCCCTGGACGGAGTCCTTGGGGGAGGAACGGGTGGGCACACCGGAACCGCCGCGCGCGGCGCTCTTCCGCTCCTCCGCCCGCCGGGCCTGCACACGCCAGGACCCGCGCACGGCCCGGTCCCGAAACCCGAGCGGCCAGCGTTGACGCGTGACCCAGCGCACAGCTGCCGTATCGTGGACCGCGATCGAAGGCGACAGATCGGCAGGACACGTGGGCAGCGTCAGGGAACGGGCAGGAGGCGGCCGGTGACCGTCGACGACGCGAACACGGGCGGCGGCGCCGCCCAGCCGGCACAGCCGCCGACCTACCCCACCCCGCACCACGAGGTCGACCACACGGCCGAGCCGAGCCACGACCCCCTCGCGATCCGCCTCGAACAGCTCATCCTCGGCGCCGACCGCCGCTACACCCCCTTCCAGGCCGCCCGCACCGCCGGCGTCTCCATGGAGCTCGCCTCCCGCTTCTGGCGGGCCATGGGCTTCGCCGACATCGGCCAGGCCAAGGCGCTCACCGAGGCCGACGTGCTCGCCCTGCGGCGGCTCGCCGGTCTCGTGGAGGCGGGGCTGCTCAGCGAGCCGATGGCCGTGCAGGTGGCCCGCTCCACCGGCCAGACGACCGCCCGGTTGGCCGAGTGGCAGATCGACTCCTTCCTGGAGGGCCTCACCGAGCCCCCCGAGCCCGGCATGACCCGTACCGAGGTCACGTATCCGCTGGTCGAGCTGCTCCTGCCCGAGCTGGAGGAGTTCCTGATCTACGTGTGGCGCCGGCAGCTCGCCGCCGCCACCGGCCGGGTCGTGCAGGCCGCGGACGACGAGGAGATGGTCGACCGCAGGCTCGCCGTCGGCTTCGCGGACCTCGTCGGCTTCACCCGGCTGACCCGCCGCCTGGAGGAGGAGGAGCTCGGAGAGCTGGTCGAGGCCTTCGAGACCACCTGCGCCGACCTCGTCGCCGCGCACGGCGGCCGGCTCATCAAGACCCTCGGCGACGAGGTGCTGTACTGCGCCGACGACGCCGGTACGGCCGCCGAGATCGCGCTCCGGCTGATCGAGACCCTCAGCCACGACGAGACGATGCCCGCACTGCGCGTCGGCATCGCCTTCGGCACCGTGACGACCCGGATGGGCGATGTCTTCGGCACCACCGTGAACCTGGCCAGCCGGCTCACCTCGATAGCCCCGAAGGACGCCGTCCTCGTCGACGGAGCCCTCGCCGAGGAGCTGACCAGGACCGCCGAGGCGCCCGCCTCGGAGGCGGAGGCGGCCGAGGAGGCGGCCCGCGCCGAGAAGGAGGGCCGCCAGGCCGCCACGTACCGCTTCGCGCTCCAGCCGATGTGGCAGCGCCCGGTCCGAGGCCTCGGCGTCGTCGAACCCTGGCTCCTGAGCCGCCGCCCCACTTAGGATCTCCCGGTGAACGCCTGTTAACAGCCGTTAACAGGCCCGAACCGGGAGGGTGCGGTCATGTCCGAGCAGCGCTTTGGTGAGTTCGTGGTGGTCCGGAAGGACGGTCACGTCGCGGAGCTGGTCCTCGACCGGCCCAAGGCCATGAACGCCGTCTCCTCCGAGATGGCCCGCTCCATCGGCGCCGCCTGCGACGCCCTCGCCGCCGACCCCGAGGTCCGCGTCACCGTCCTGACCTCCTCGAACGACCGCGCCTTCTGCGTCGGCGCCGACCTCAAGGAGCGCAACTCCTTCACCGACGCCGACCTCGTCCGCCAGCGTCCGACCGCCCGCGCCGCGTACACCGGCGTCCTGGAGCTGCCGATGCCGACCGTCGCCGCCGTGCACGGCTTCGCCCTCGGCGGCGGCTTCGAGCTGGCGCTCTCCTGTGACGTCATCGTGGCCGACGCGACCACCGTCGTCGGCCTCCCCGAGGTCTCCGTGGGCGTGATCCCCGGCGGCGGCGGTACGCAGCTGCTGCCGCGCCGGGTGGGCGCGGCGCGCGCCGCCGAGCTGGTCTTCACCGCCCGCCGGGTGGAGGCGGCCGAGGCCCGCGAGCTCGGCCTCGTCGACGTCCTGGAGGAGGACGCGCGGACGGCGGCCCTCGAACTCGCCGGGCGGATCGCGGCGAACTCACCGGTCGGCCTGCGCGCCGCGAAGAAGGCGATGCGGCTCGGCCAGGGCCTGGACCTGCGGGCGGGCCTGGAGGTCGAGGACGCGGCCTGGCGTTCGGTGGCCTTCTCGGGCGACCGGGCCGAGGGCGTGGCGGCCTTCAACGAGAAGCGGAAGCCGAACTGGCCGGGCGAGTGACCCCGGGGTGACTCCGGGGTGACTCCGGAGACGGGTCGAGGGTTTTTACCGTTTTGTACCAATTGTGACTTACGGTGACGTTTCGGTAGGGAAAACGGATCAAACCTCCCTAAGCTGGAGGAATGGGTGAGGACGTACGGCTGCGGGCCGTAGTGGCGCTGGCGCAGGGGATGGCGGCGGCGCACACCCCGCGCGAGTTCTGGCGGGCGGCGGCGCTCGGGGCCTGTGAGGGGCTCGACGGGAGCTTCGCCGCGCTGTCCGTCTGGCAGCGGGACCACGGCCGCCTCAAGGTCCTGGTGAACGCCGGGGACCGGGCCGTGGGTGAGGAGGAGTTCCCGGACTCGGAGACGTATCCCGTGCACCAGTTCCCCGAGATCACCGAGTTCCTGCACGAGCAGTGGGCCGGCGGCGGCGAGCCCGACGCCTGGGTGGAGACCGCCGCCGACCCCGTGCCGACCGGCCGGGTGACGGGTCTGCGGCGGCGCGGGCGCGGCTGCTGCGTGGTCGCGCCGATCGTGCTGCACGGGCGCGCGTGGGGCGAGCTGTACGTGGCCAGGCCGCAGGGGAAGAAACCTTTCACCCGCGCGGACGCCGACTTCGCGACCGTCCTCGCGGCGGTCGTCGCCGCCGGCATCGCCCAGGCCGAGCGCCTGGAGGAGGTCCGCAAGCTGGCCTTCACCGACCCCCTCACGGGCCTGGCCAACCGGCGGGCCGTCGACACCCGTCTGGACGAGGCCATCGAGCGCTACCACGCGGACGGCTCCGTCGTCAGCCTCGTGGTCTGC
The DNA here is from genome assembly GCF_055602235.1 of Streptomyces sp. NPDC037410. Taxonomy (NCBI): domain Bacteria; kingdom Bacillati; phylum Actinomycetota; class Actinomycetes; order Kitasatosporales; family Streptomycetaceae; genus Streptomyces; species Streptomyces sp. NPDC037410. Next base: position 73,615 of record NZ_JBVJWR010000009.1, read on the forward strand.
GACCTGAACGGCCTCAAGCGCGTCAACGACACCCACGGCCACGCCGTCGGCGACCGCCTCCTCGAACGCTTCGGCTCGGTCCTCTCCCGTTGCGGCGCCATGCTCCCCGGCGCCCTCGCGGCCCGCCTGGGCGGCGACGAGTTCTGCCTGCTGACCGTCGGCCCGACGGCGGACGAGGTCGTCGCGGTCGCCGAGGAGCTGTGCGTACGGGCGGCGGAGCTGGAGCTCGGCGAGGGCGTGGCCTGCGGGGTCGCGTCCACCGGCGACCCCATCGGCCCGCTCAGGTCCGCCCGCCGCCTCTTCCGGCTCGCCGACGCCGCCCAGTACCAGGCCAAGGCCGACCGCTCGCGGAAACCCGTCGTCGCGGGCCGGGACGGCACGGTCATCCGCCTCGCCGACGCTCCCCCCGGGGCCCGCGACCGCCGCCGCTTCCGCGACGCGCCGACGGCGGGCCCGCGTCAGGAGGAGCCGTAGCGGGGGCCCGGCCGCGCGAAGGGAACCGGTAAGGGGCCGTCCCTGGTCGGGACGGTGACGAAATCGGCTAGTGACATGCTGGTCTTCAATCCGTAGGGTGCTGAATATGGATATGCAGACAGTCGTCCTCGGCACGTCCGGCACGACCCCGCAGGACGTCATCGACGTCGCCCGCAACGGCGCCCGCGTCGAGCTGTCGACCGAGGCCGTGGCCGCCCTGGCCGCCGCCCGTGACATCGTCGACGCGCTCGCCGCCAAGCCCGAGCCCGTCTACGGGGTCTCCACCGGATTCGGCGCGCTCGCCACCCGCCACATCAGCCACGAGCTGCGCGCCCAGCTCCAGCGCAACATCGTCCGCTCGCACGCCGCCGGCATGGGCCCGCGCGTCGAGCGCGAGGTCGTCCGCGCCCTGATGTTCCTCCGCCTCAAGACCGTCGCCTCCGGGCGCACCGGCGTCCGCCCCGAGGTCGCCCAGACCATGGCCGACGTCCTCAACGCGGGCATCACCCCCGTCGTCCACGAGTACGGCTCCCTCGGCTGCTCCGGCGACCTCGCCCCGCTCTCCCACTGCGCCCTCGCGCTCATGGGCGAGGGCGACGCCGAGGGCCCCGACGGCGTGGTGAAGCCCGCCGGCGAGCTCCTCGCCGCCGCCGGCATCGCCCCCGTCGAGCTCAAGGAGAAGGAGGGCCTCGCCCTCCTCAACGGCACCGACGGCATGCTCGGCATGCTGGTCATGGCCCTCGCCGACCTCGACACCCTCTACAAGTCGGCCGACATCACCGCCGCGCTCTCCCTCGAAGCCCTCCTCGGCACCGAGAAGGTCCTCGAACCCGAGCTGCACGACATCCGCCCGCACCCGGGCCAGGCCGCCTCCGCCGCCAACATGCTGGCCGTCCTCAAGGGCTCCGGCCTCACCGGCCACGCCCAGGCCGGCGAGGCCCCCCGCGTCCAGGACGCCTACTCGGTGCGCTGCGCCCCGCAGGTCGCCGGCGCGGGCCGCGACACCATGGCCCACGCCCGGCTCGTCGCCGAGCGCGAGCTCGCCGCCGCCGTCGACAACCCGGTCGTGCTGGCCAGCGGCGAGGTCCGCTCCAACGGCAACTTCCACGGCGCCCCCGTCGCGTACGTCCTCGACTTCCTCGCGATCGCCGCCGCCGACCTCGGCTCCATCGCCGAGCGCCGCACCGACCGGCTCCTCGACAAGAACCGCTCGCACGGCCTCCCGCCGTTCCTCGCCGAGGACGCCGGCGTCGACTCGGGCCTGATGATCGCCCAGTACACGCAGGCCGCCCTGGTCAGCGAGATGAAGCGGCTCGCCGTCCCGGCCTCCGCCGACTCCATCCCGTCCTCCGCGATGCAGGAGGACCACGTCTCCATGGGCTGGTCCGCCGCCCGCAAGCTGCGCACGGCGATCGGCAACCTCAACCGGATCATCGCGGTCGAGATGTACGCCGCCACCCGCGGCATCGAGCTCCGCGAGGGCCTCACCCCGGCGCCCGCCTCGCAGGCCGCCATCGAGGCCCTGCGCGCGGCCGGCGTCCAGGGCCCCGGCCCGGACCGGTACCTCGCTCCCGACCTGGCGGGCGCCGACGCCTTCGTCCGCGAGGGCAAGCTGGTCGCTGCGGTCGAGCCGGTCACCGGCCCGCTGGCGTAACGCCGACGCGTACGGAAGGGCCGCCCCCGGAAGACCGGGGGCGGCCCTTCACGCGTACGCGTAGTCCGTCGGATCCGAACCCTCGGAAGCCTCAGAAGGCGCGGCCCCGGCGCCACATCGCGAGCGCCACGAAACCCGCCCCGACCCCGAGGACACCCGTCCCGCCGAGCAGGTACGCCGTGGTGTTCCGCCCCCCGGTCTCGGCCAGGCGCCCGTCGTCGGTGAGGGGGCCGTTCTGGGTGACCCCGATGCGTGCCCCGCCCTGCTGGTCGATGGCGTTGGCGGACGGCACGAACCACAGGGCACACAGCAGCGTCCCCGCGGCGATGGCGGTCAGCAGTGGGCGTCGGGCGGCGGACACGGAAATTTCGATCCCCCTTGCGGAAACCGCGAATTGGTGTGTGCGCCGATGCTACGGAACACAGCGGGTCGCGGGAAAGCCGAGGCCTCCCGGCCCCCTACGCTCCGACCCATGAGCACAAGTGAGTCCACACGCTATGTCCGCCTTCGCGTCGATGTCGTCCTGGAGATCGACGGCCCCGCCGAGCTCACCGAGGCCGCCGAGGCCAAGATCGACGCCGACGAGTTCATGCCCGAGGAGGAGCGGGTGCACGCGCGCGAGGCCGCGCGCGAGGACAGCGCCGAGGCGCTCGCGTACCTCGTCGAGCCCTTCGACCTGATCCGCGGCGTCCCCGGGACCGAGATGGTCCAGGCATCCTGGAGCAGCGAGGAGATCGAATACGACCCCGATGCGCTGGAGTGGGACCTCGGCGAGGAAGATGGGGACGAGGAAGACGACGACCGGCCGTAAGGCGGGCATCCGCACGCGGCGGGCCCCGGGACGCCGTCCCGGGGCCTTTTCACGGCGTGTCCGTGGCCCCCGGGAACCGGATGCCGGGCACGCGCGTGTGGATCAGTGGTCTTCCCCGTGGATCAGTGGCATTGCCCACAAACGCTCCGGTCACGGAACCGGACGGGGTGTCATGGGCGTTCATAGAAGATGTTGGCAGGGAACCGGCGACGATGGAGAAGCGTGTGATGACGGTCGGCAAGCGCCGCAGGAGCCTGGCGGCCGCAGCCGCGGTGCTCGGTGGCGTACTCGTGCTCTCGGCGTGCAACGACGGGGACAAGGGCGGCAGCGCCTCGTCCGCGACGCAGCAGTCACAGGCCCAGGTCGACGAGGCGGCCGCGCAGAAGACCTCCAAGGCGCAGATCACCATCTCGCCGAAGAACGGCGCGCAGAACGCCTCCATCAACAACGACGCCAAGGTCTCCGTGACCGAGGGCAAGCTCACCCAGGTCACCTTGACCTCCGCCGAGGGCGTCGAGGTCAAGGGCGACATAGCGGCCGACGGGCTCAGCTGGAAGCCGAGCGGCCCGCTCAAGCGCGCCACGGTCTACAAGATCGCCGCCACCGCCACGGACGCGGAGGGCCTTGAGGCCCACGAGAACTCCTCGTTCACCACGGTCTCGCAGGCCAACAGCTTCATCGGCAACTTCACGCCCGAGGACGGCTCGACCGTCGGCGTCGGCATGCCGGTCTCGATCAACTTCAACAAGGCGATCACCGACAAGAAGGCCGTCCAGGGCGGCATCACGGTCTCCTCCAGCTCCGGCCAGGAGGTCGTCGGGCACTGGTTCGACTCGACGCGTCTCGACTTCCGTCCCGACGCGTACTGGACCGCGGGCTCGACCGTCACGCTGAAGCTCGACCTCGACGGCGTCGAGGGCGCGGACGGCGTCTTCGGCGTCCAGCAGAAGACCGTCACCTTCAAGATCGGCCGCAACCAGGTCTCGACCGTCGACGTCGCCACCAAGACCATGACGGTCAAGCGGGACGGCAAGACGATCAAGACCATCCCGATCTCCGCCGGCTCCCCGCAGAACACCACGTACAACGGTCAGATGGTGATCTCCGAGAAGTTCAAGGAGACCCGGATGAACGGCGCCACCGTCGGCTTCACCGACGACGACGGCAAGGGCGAGTACGACATCAAGGACGTGCCGCACGCCATGCGCCTGTCCACCTCCGGCACCTTCATCCACGGCAACTACTGGGGCGCGCGGTCGATCTTCGGCAACGTGAACACCAGCCACGGCTGCGTCGGCCTCGCCGACGTCAAGGGCGCCGGCGACCCGAACCAGACGGCCGCCTGGCTCTTCGACAACTCGATGGTCGGCGACGTCGTCATCGTCAAGAACTCCAACGACAAGACGATCAAGCCGGACAACGGCCTCAACGGCTGGAACCTGTCCTGGTCGGAGTGGAAGGCCGGCTCGGCCGCCTGATCCGCACGCACATGACGAAGGCCCCTTCCCGCACCGGGAGGGGCCTTCGTCATGACGTCCGGGGTAATCGACCCGGGCGCCATGCCCCGGCACGGACGGCGGCGACCCTGCGGGCCGCACAGGAAACGGCCCCCGCCGCCCGGGAGCGGCGGGGGCCGTGAGCCCGAGGGTCCCTACTCGGCCTTCGCGACGCCGATCGGGCAGGACAGGCCCGTGCCGCCGATGCCGCAGTAGCCCGCCGGGTTCTTGTCCAGGTACTGCTGGTGGTAGGCCTCCGCCGGGTAGAAGGGGCGGGTCTCGTCGGCCTGGAGGACGTGGGTGGTGATCTCGCCGTAGCCGGAGGCCGTCAGGACCTTCTGGTAGGCCTCGCGGGACGACTCGGCCGTCGCCGCCTGCTCGGGGGAGTGGGTGTAGACCGCCGAGCGGTACTGGGTGCCGACGTCGTTGCCCTGGCGGAAGCCCTGGGTGGGGTCGTGGGACTCCCAGAACAGCTTCAGGAGGGACTCGTACGAGACCTTCGACGGGTCGAAGACGACGCGGACGACCTCGGTGTGCCCGGTCAGGCCGGAGCAGACCTCCTCGTACGACGGGTTCGGCGTGTAGCCGCCCTGGTAGCCGGCGAGGGTCGTCCAGACGCCCTCGGTCTGCCAGAACTTGCGCTCGGCTCCCCAGAAACAGCCCAGCGCGAAGTCCGCGACCTCCAGGCCCTCCGGGTAGGGGCCGAGGAGCGGGTTGCCGAGGACGGTGTGGCGCTCGGGCACGGAGAACTCCGGCTCGCGACGGCCGCGCAGGGCCTGCTCGGGAGTGGGGAGGACGGGGGTGCGGGACAGGAACATGCTGCATCTCTCCTCGACGGTCGGCAGGAGTGACAACAGTCCGGGACCGGGCCTGATTCCCCGGAGGCCGGTCAGCGCGGCAGCGTCGCCGGGCTGCCGCCGTTCGCCTCGTAGCCCGCGACCGCCAGGTTCCGGAAGACGGTGAACTCCGCCGCCGGGTCGCCGCCCAGCGTCCACGGCACCGCGCCCACGTGCCCGTCGACCCGTACCAGCTGGTGCATGGCCTCGGCCCAGCGCTCCGAGCGGACGAGGAACCAGACGAGGAGATGGCGGACGTGCGCCAGCATCGGGTCGTCGGGGCGGGCCGAGTGGACCGCGTACAGCGCGCCGTCCATCGCCTTGGACACCACCGCCGTACGCCAGAAGTCCTGCACGAGCACCACGTCCGGCACGTGCTCGAACACCGCGAACAGCGGCAGCGCGGCGAGCAGCGACCCGCGCGGGGCGCGCGCCGCGGCCGTCGTCGCGAAGTGGTCGGCCTCCTCGCGCGAACCGTGCCACTTCTCGCACCAGTAGTGCAGGGCCGCCAGATGCGCCCCCATGTGCTCCGGCGCGCGGTCGATCACCTTCGCCCACACCTGGTCGAACTCCTCGTGCCCGTACCCGAGTCCGCGCGCCACCGCGAGCCGCGTGATGTACGGGACGGGGTCGCCGGGGGCCAGCAGCGCCGCCTCCTCGGTGACCTTGAGCGCCTCCTCCAGGATGATCCGGAAGTCGTCGGTCCCGGCCGACGAGGAGCGCCACGCCTGCTGCACCAGGAACTCGGCGTGCACGGCCGCGCCCCCCGCGTCCTTCGGCGCCTCCGCCCGCCAGCTCCGCAGCCACGCGCCGCCGACGCCGGGCCGCTCCTGGAGTTCGATGGAGGCCGCGCCCGCGAAGGCCTGCACGCGCTGCCAGCGGACCTCGCCCGCCGCGTCGGTGGCGGCGAGCAGCCGCGAGGCCGCACGCCAGTCCTGGGTGGCCTGCACGACGTCGAGGACGTGGAGGAGTTCGTCGTCGGCGCCCGGCAGGCGCACGTCCTGGTCCTCCTGCCGTACGAATCCGTACGCCTCCGGGTCCGCCGCGTCCGGGGCCCCCGGCGCGACCTGCCGGATCCCCGCGCCGCCCCTGCGGCGCAGCACGAAGGGACCGAGGACGCCGAAGAGCAGGCCGAGCGCGATCAGGAACCAGAGAATGTCCATGTGTCCATTGTCCAGGACACCCGGTGAGACGTTTGAAGCGGCGGGAGGCGTACGGGACTACGCTCCTGACCCATGAGCGACCAGCACTCCCATCAGAGTTTCGAGACCCGCGCGATCCATGCGGGCAACACCGCCGACCCGCTGACCGGCGCGGTCGTCCCGCCCATCTACCAGGTGTCCACCTACAAGCAGGACGGCGTGGGCGGGCTGCGCGGCGGTTACGAGTACAGCCGCAGCGCCAACCCCACCCGTACGGCCCTGGAAGAGAACCTCGCGGCCCTGGAAGGCGGCCGCCGCGGTCTCGCCTTCGCCTCCGGCCTCGCCGCCGAGGACTGCCTGCTGCGCACGCTCCTCGTGCCCGGCGACCACGTGGTCATCCCGAACGACGCCTACGGCGGCACGTTCCGGCTGTTCGCGAAGGTCGTGCAGCGCTGGGGCGTCGACTTCTCCGTCGCGAACACCTCGGACATCGAGTCGGTGCGCGCCGCGGTCAACGAGCGGACGAAGCTGATCTGGGTCGAGACCCCGTCGAACCCGCTGCTCGGCATCACCGACATCGAGGCCGTCGCCGGCGTCGCCCGCCAGGCCGGCGTGAAGCTCGTCGTCGACAACACCTTCGCCTCCCCGTACCTCCAGCAGCCGCTGGCGCTCGGCGCGGACGTCGTCGTGCACTCGCTCACCAAGTACATGGGCGGCCACTCCGACGTCGTCGGCGGCGCCCTGGTCACCGCGGACGAGGCGCTCGGCGAGGAACTCGCCTACCACCAGAACGCGATGGGCGCGGTCGCCGGTCCCTTCGACTCGTGGATCGTGCTGCGCGGCATCAAGACCCTCGCCGTGCGCATGGACCGCCACAGCGAGAACGCCGAGAAGATCGTCGAGATGCTGACCCAGCACCCGAAGGTCACCCAGGTCCTCTACCCGGGCCTCCCGGAGCACCCGGGGCACGAGATCGCGGCCAAGCAGATGCGGTCCTTCGGCGGCATGATCTCCTTCCGCGTGCAGGGCGGCGAGGAGGCGGCCGTCGAGGTCTGCAACCGCGCGAAGCTCTTCACCCTCGGTGAGTCGCTCGGCGGCGTCGAGTCCCTCATCGAGCACCCGGGCCGGATGACCCACGCGTCCGTCGCGGGCTCCGCCCTGGAGGTCCCGGCCGACCTCGTGCGCGTCTCGGTGGGCATCGAGAACGTCGAGGACCTGCTCGCCGACCTGCGTCAGGCGCTGGGCTAGTACCGCGCGCTGTGACGGCCGGGCCTCCCGGCCGTCACAGCCCGTCGACCGGCGGGGTCGTCTCCGCCGGCGGCACCTCCCACGGGTGCGTCAGCGACGCCCACACCACGAAGGCGAGCACGGCGACCGCGCCCAGGGTCCACAGCACGCGCCGTACCCGCCGGGCGTGCCGGCGCAGCCGGGCCCCGCGCTCGGCGGCCCGCAGCGCGAGGTCGCGCGGAACAGGCGGATGCGGCGTGTCGAGCAACCGCCGCACCGCCGCCTCCTTGTCCTCGTACCGACTCACGACCCGACCTCACGCGAGCTCCGCACGGCGACCACACGCCGACTCCACGCGGCGCCCTCGTAGCTCCTCACGCCGCGGTCCCGGCCGCGCCCCGGGACGTCGCTCGAAGCGTCGCGACCGCGCGGGCGCAGACCGCGCGGACGCGGGGCTCCGACAGGCCGAGCAGGGCCGCGACCTGCTCCTCCGCGACCCCCTCGTACAGCCGCAGGACGACGACGAGCCGCTCCTGCGGGGAGAGCACGGCGAGCACTCCGCCCTGGCCGCCGTGGTGGCGCCAGGCGGTGCGCGCGAAGCGGGCGGCGAGATCGCGGCGCGCGAGGTCGTACGGGTCCTCGTCGCGCAGCCGGTCCCACATCGCGTACGTATGGGCGAGGGCCGCGGTCAACAGGGCCTGGGCGTACGGGTTGTGGGCGCGGGTCTCGGCGGTGAGCAGCGTCGCGGCGTGCAGCAGCCGGCCCGCGGCCCCGGCCACGAACGCGTCGAACCCCCGGATGCGGTGGGCGGGTTCGGCGCTCCACCCGCGCTGCTGCTCTCGCACCTCCTCATCTGAGGACAGCGCGGGTACGGGGTCAAGAGGTCTGCGCGGACTCGCTCCCGGTCACGGCCGGCGCATGGCCCGTGTACCCCGACTGCCGTGCGGACAGGGCGGTGTTGAAGCGGGTGAGCAGGGTGCAGAAGGACTCCCGCTCGTCCGGCGTCCAGCCCTCCGTGACCTCGACCATCAGCTGGCGGCGCGAGGAGCGGACCTCCTCCAGGCGGGCGAACCCGCGCGGCGAGAGCTGGAGGACGACCGCCCGCCCGTCCTCGGGGTGCGAGGTCCGCTTCACCAGTCCGGTGTCGACGAGCGGGGCGACCTGACGGGTCACGGTGGACGAGTCGATCCCCATGCCCGCCGCGAGCGCCTTCACGCCCATCGGCCCTTCCTGGTCGAGGCGGTTGAGGAGGAGGTAGGCGGCGCGGTCCATCGAGTTGCGGAGCTGGCCGGTACCCCCGAGGCGCGTCTGCTCGGCGCGGCGGGCGAAGACGGCCACCTGGTGCTGGAGGGCATCGAGAAGACCGGGGTCGCGCGCAGTCGTCATGTCCTGAGATTTGGGCATGGCTATGGGTCTCTCTCGTGCGGGGGCGGTCGGTCGGTGGGGGACAGAGTACGCGGCCCCACCTGGGTCCGTACCGGCGCTGCGAAAACCCGTTCGGCGGCCCGCCCCGTGGGCGGCCACGAGGGCCGTGAGCTGCGAGACTTGCTGTCATGACCTTCCGTATGTCACACCCCTTGCACCGGCTGACACTCGACGACGTGCGCGCGGCGCAGAAGATGCTGGCCGGGGTGGCCAGGGTGACGGCGATGGAGGGCAGCCGCCATCTGTCGTCGCTGGTGGGGGCCCCGGTCCACCTCAAGTGCGAGAACCTCCAGCGGACCGGTTCCTTCAAACTGCGCGGGGCGTACGTACGGATCGCCGGGCTGCGGCCCGAGGAGCGGGCGGTCGGGGTGGTCGCGGCCTCCGCGGGCAACCACGCGCAGGGCGTCGCGGTCGCCTCGCAACTGCTCGGGGTGCACGCCACGGTCTTCATGCCGCTCAGCGCCCCGCTGCCGAAGATCGCGGCGACCCGGCAGTACGGCGCCGACGTCCGGCTGCACGGCCATGTCGTCGACGAGACGCTCGCGGCGGCGGAGGAGTACGCCCTGAGGACCGGCGCGGTCTTCATACACCCCTTCGACCACCCCGACGTCATCGCCGGTCAGGGCACGGTCGGCCTGGAGATCCTGGAACAGTGCCCCGAGGTGCGGACGGTCGTCGTCGGCGTCGGCGGCGGCGGACTCGCGGCCGGCATCGGGCTCGCGGTGAAGTCGCTGCGCCCCGACGTGAAGGTGATCGGCGTCCAGGCGGAGGGCGCGGCCGCCTACCCGCCCTCGCTGGCCGCGGGGCACCCGGTGGTGATCGACTCGGCGATGACGATGGCGGACGGGATCAGGGTCGGGCGGCCGGGCGACGTGCCGTTCGCCCTGATCCAGGAGTACGTCGACGAGGTCCGCACGGTCTCCGAGGACGCGCTCTCCTCGGCGCTGCTGCTCTGCCTGGAGCGGGCCAAGCTGGTGGTCGAACCGGCCGGCGCGAGCCCGGTCGCGGCCCTGCTCACCGACCCGAAGTCCTTCGAGGGGCCGGTCGTCGCGGTGCTCTCCGGCGGGAACGTCGACCCGCTGCTCCTCCAGCGGATCCTGCGGCACGGCATGGCCGCCGGAGGCCGCTACCTGAGCCTGCGGCTGCGCGTCACGGACCGGCCGGGGGCGCTCGCGACCCTGCTCGCGGTCCTGACGGTGGTCGACGCGAACGTCCTGGACGTCAGCCACATACGGACCGATCCGCGCCTGGGCCTGACGGAGGCGGAGGTCGAGCTGCACCTGGAGACGAAGGGCCCGGAGCACTGCCGGGAGGTGGAGGAGGCGCTGCGGGACGCCGGGTACACGGTGCTGGGCTGACGTCCCCGCGTACGTCTGCTCACGGGACCTGACGGATTCGGAGGCCCCTACGGCTTCCGGCGCCCACGGCTTCCGGCTCGTACGGATTCAGGCGCTTACGGCTTCAGGCCCTCGCGGATGCCGAGGCCATTGCGCCCCCGGGCCGCCCGGTTGAGGACGGCCACCAGGCCGCCGCCGACCAGGGCCCCCGCCACGAGCAGGCCGAGGGGCCGGCCGAGGCCCGGCGGGCCGGACTCCTGCCGGGGTGCCGGGGGCGCGGGGGCGAGCCCCGGTTCCCCGCCCCGTACCGCGTCGTGCGCGGCGGCGGCGGCCGCCGCCCGCGCGGCCGTCTCGTGCGCGAGGGAGCGCTCCAGGCGGCGCAGCAGCGGGCCAGGGTCCGTCCCGGCGGCCGCGGCGAACTCCTCGACCGCGACCCGGGTCGGCAACTGCTTCTGGTTCAGGAAGCGTTCCCACGAGGAGCGGCTGTAGTGGGTGCGCTGCGCGAGCTTGCCGTAGCTCAGCTCCGTGGCGACCTTGATGCGGCGCATCTCGGCGGCCAGCTCGGCCCAGGGGGTCGTCCCGCTCGTCCCGCCGGTTCTGCCCGTGCCGTGTGTGCCGACCGTCATCGCGTGCTCCCCGTGAGTCGTGCTCCGTGCCAGGACCCCAGCTTCACTCCTGGCTCCAACGGCCCGCCAACAGCACGCCAACGGCCGTCCCGGGCCTCGCTCTGGGACGGCCGGGACGGGGCGTGTGGTTGCCCCGGGCCACGGATTCACCGGGCGAGGGCCGCCGCGAAATCCTAGGATCGGTGGGGATAAGCCCGACATCTCCCTGGGAGAATCCACATGCCAGGCGCGATCTACGCCGAGGGTCTGGTGAAGACCTTCGGGGACGTACGAGCATTGGACGGAGTGGACCTCGACGTGCCGGAGGGCACGGTCCTCGGTCTGCTCGGCCCGAACGGCGCGGGGAAGACGACGACCGTGCGGGTCCTGACGACGCTGATCAGACCCGACAGCGGCAGGGCCGTCGTCGCCGGGATCGACGTCCTCCGGCACCCCAACGAGGTCCGCCGCTCGATCGGCCTGTCCGGCCAGTTCGCGGCCGTCGACGAGTACCTCACCGGCCGCGAGAACCTCCAGATGGTGGGGCAGCTCTACCAGATGAAGGCGAAGGCCGCGAAGGTCCGGGCCGGGGAGCTGCTCGAACGGTTCCACCTCGCCGACGCCGCCGACCGCACGGCCAAGACGTACTCCGGCGGCATGCGCCGCCGCCTCGACCTCGCGGCGGCGCTCGTCGTCTCCCCGCCGGTCATGTTCATGGACGAGCCGACCACCGGCCTCGACCCGCGCAACCGGCAGGAGCTCTGGGACGTCATCAAGGAGCTCGTCTCCGGCGGTACGACCCTGCTCCTCACCACCCAGTACCTGGAGGAGGCCGACCACCTCGCCCACGACATCTGCGTCGTCGACCACGGCAGGGTCATCGCCCGCGGCACCTCCGACCAGCTCAAGGCCCAGACGGGCGGCGAGCGCGTCGAGGTCGTCGTACACGAACCCGAGATGATCAACGGCGCCCGGGACGTCCTCGCCCGCTACGGCGTGGCGGGCATCGGCCACGGCGAGGTCTCCGTCGAGGAGCACACCCGCAAGCTCACCGTCCCCGTCACCGGCGGCGCCAAGCTGCTCGCCGAGGTCATCCGCGACCTGGACGCCGTCGGCGCCGAGATCGACGACATCGGCCTGCGCCGCCCGACCCTCGACGACGTCTTCCTCTCCCTCACCGGCCACGTTGCCGACCGGGGCGAGGAGGAGAACGGGAGCGCCCCGGACGCCGGCGACAGGAAGAGCCGGAAGGAGTCCGTGAAGTGACCACCGTCCTGGGGTCGGCCGACGGGCTGAACGCCCCGCGCCCGCGCGGCGGGATCGTCCAGTCCATGAACGACTCGCTCGTGATCGCCCGCCGCAACCTGATCAAGATGTCCCGGATCCCCGAGGTGATCATCTTCGGGCTCATCCAGCCGATCATGTTCGTGGTGCTGTTCAGCTACGTCTTCGGCGGCTCGATGGAGATCGGCACATCGACCTCCCCGGCCGTCTACCGCGAGTTCCTGATGGCCGGCATCTTCGCCCAGACCGTCACCTTCGCCACGGCCGGGGCGGGCGCGGGCATCGCCGACGACATGCACAAGGGCCTGATCGACCGCTTCCGCTCCCTGCCGATGGCCCGCGGCGCGGTCCTCACCGGCCGCACGTTCGCCGACCTCGTCCAGACGACGCTCACCCTCGTCGTCCTCACGATCGTCGCGCTCCTCGTCGGCTGGCGCATCCACGAGGGCGTCCCCAAGGCGCTGGGCGCCTACGCCCTCCTGCTCCTCCTCGGCTACGCCTTCTCCTGGATCGGCGCGCTGATCGGCCTCTCGGTCCGGACCCCGGAAGCGGCGACCTCGGGCGGGCTGATCTGGCTCTTCCCCGTCACGTTCATCTCGAACGCGTTCGTGGACTCCAGCAACCTGCCCTCCTGGCTCCAGCCCGTCGCCGAGTGGAACCCGTTCAGCGCGACCGTCCAGGCCTGCCGCGTCCTCTTCGGCAACCCGGGCGTCTCGACCTCCGACGCATGGCCGATGCAGCACCCGGTGTGGGCCTCGCTGCTCTGGTCGATCCTGATCATCGTGGTCTTCCGGACGCTGTCGGTACGAAAGTACCGCTCGGCGACGGCGTGACGGCGTGACGGCGTGACGGCCTGATCGCCTGACCGCCTGACCGCCTGACCGCCTGACGGCGTGACGCGTGACACGGGGGAGGACATGACGAAGGGCCGGCCCCCACGGGGGCCGGCCCTTCGCTCAAGGAGTGCGGCTCAGCCGGTGTACGGCTTGGCGCTGAGGATCTTCACCGTGGCCTTCTTGCCGTTCGGCAGCTCGTACTCGGCGTCGTCACCGACCTGCTTGCCGTTGACGCCGACGCCCAGCGGCGACTGCGGCGAGTAGGTCTCGATGTCGTCGCTCGCGTACTCGCGGGAGGCGAGCAGGAAGGTCACCGTGTCGTCCTCGTCGCCGTCGAAGGCGATCGTGACGACCATGCCCGGCTCGACGACGCCGTCGTCCGCCGGCGCCTCGCCGACCTTGGCGTGCTGGAGCAGCTGGGTGAGCTGGCGGACCCGGAGCTCCTGCTTGCCCTGCTCCTCCTTGGCCGCGTGGTACCCGCCGTTCTCGCGCAGGTCCCCCTCTTCGCGCGCCGCGGCGATCTTCGTCGCGATCTCGGTACGCGCGGGACCAGACAGGTACTCAAGCTCGTCCTTGAGCTTGTTGTACGCCTCCTGGGTGAGCCAGGTGACGTTTTCGCTGGTCTGGGTCACAGGTGCTCCTCGTAGGTACTGGGAATACAAAGCATCGCCCTACACGGACAGCATGCGCTTCCCGAGTGGGCGAAACCACGAGCCTAACAATGAGTGGCGAAAAGCGGGAGGACATAAACCATAAAGATGGCGTCACCCCAGGTCACCGTGGTGACTCGCCGGGACTCGACACCCCGTCCCTACCCACCGCTACCGAGCCGTACACCCGATGAGCTCGGCGCTGGTCGCGCGCGCGGTCGTGCGGAGCGAGAAGACGCGGTCGATCCGGGTACCGGCGTCGTCGACCCGCACGTCCTTGCGGGCCACCTCGGCGCCGTCCTCGGAGCGGGAGCGCAGCGTGCAGACGCCCTTGACGCCCGCGTCCTTGCGGATCTCCAGGTGGACCTGGACCTCGGCGTCGCTCACCACGTCGAACTTGATCATCTCGGCGCTGATCTTGTTGTCGACGACGTAGTGCCAGCCGAACCAGCCCATCATGCCGAGGAACAGGACCCCGAGCACCGCACCGGTGATCTTGAGCTTGCGGTCGGCCCGCTCATCCGCGGAGCGCCCGTAGCGACCCTCGGGCAGCTGCTCTCGCACCGCGCTCATGGGGGATCCTCTCGAAGCCGGGGGTGGCGGAATTTTCACTCCCCCGATTCCGTCACTATAGAGAGCACCCTCCGCGACGAATCACTGAGGATCGAGCTTTGACTGAGCAGCTGCGACTGATGGCCGTTCACGCCCACCCCGACGACGAGTCGAGCAAGGGTGCGGCCACGATGGCCAAGTACGTGTCCGAGGGGGTGGACGTCATGGTCGTGACGTGCACGGGCGGCGAGCGCGGCTCGGTCCTGAACCCCAAGCTTCAGGGCGACCCCTACATCGAGGCGAACATCCACGAGGTGCGCCGCAAGGAGATGGACGAGGCCCGCGAGATCCTCGGCGTCTCCCAGCACTGGCTCGGATTCGTCGACTCGGGCCTGCCCGAGGGCGACCCGCTGCCCCCGCTGCCCGAGGGCTGCTTCGCCCTGGAGGACGTCGACAAGGCGGCCGGGGCGCTGGTGCGCGAGATCCGCTCCTTCCGTCCGCAGGTCGTCACGACGTACGACGAGAACGGCGGGTACCCGCACCCCGACCACATCATGACCCACAAGATCACGATGGTGGCGTTCGACGGCGCGGCCGACACCGAGAAGTACCCGGAGGCCGAGTTCGGCCCGGTCTGGCAGCCGCTGAAGCTCTACTACAACCAGGGCTTCAACCGCCCCCGCACCGAGGCCCTGCACGAGGCGCTCCTGGCGCGCGGCCTCGAGTCGCCGTACGGGGACTGGCTGAAGCGCTGGGACGAGTTCGGCGGCAAGGCGCGCAACCTCACCACGCACGTGCCGTGCGCGGACTTCTTCGAGATCCGCGACAAGGCGCTGATCGCCCACGCCACCCAGATCGACCCCGACGGGGGCTGGTTCCGGGTCCCGATGGACATCCAGAAGGAGGTCTGGCCGACGGAGGAGTACGAGCTCAGCAAGGCGCTGGTCCCGACCTCCCTCCCCGAGGAAGATCTCTTCGCGGGCATCCGCGACAATGCCTGACATGAGCGCACACCTGGCACTGACCCAGCTTGTCCCCTTCGCCGCCGAAGAGCTGGACAAGAACAAGGTGACCCCCGGCGTCCTCGGCTTCGTCGTCTTCGCGGCCCTGGCCCTCGCGGTCTGGATGCTGATGAAGTCGATGAACCGCCACATGGGCAAGGTCTCCTTCGAGGAGGCCCCGGACCCGGAGGCCCCGACCCCGGCGGAGCCGGCGTCCACCAAGGGCAAGTGACCCACCGCCCCCCGGGCCGTACGAGGAGTACGGCCCGGGGGGCGGCTCTGTACCGAGGGGTACGGGCAGGGCGGCTTCGTCCCGAGGGGTACGGGCAGGGGGCCCCGTGCCGGGCTACGGCTCAGGGGCGGCCCTGTACCGGCCGCCGCGCGCCTACCCCGCCTCCGGCCCCTTGACGTCGTCCCCCACCCCCAGGACCTCCCTGGCGGCTCGCGCGGGGACGAGGCCCAGGTCCCAGGCCTGCCACGGGGCGGACAGGGCGGTGGCCCGGTCCAGGAGCAGGGCGTGGGCCTCGGCGCAGTCGTCGAGGCGGGGGTCGCGGGCCGGGTGCCGGTCCGCGGCGAGCGCCGCCAGCTCCTCGCGGGCCGATGCCGCGCCCGGCTCCGGACTGCCCGGGGCCGCGTGCGGCAGCAGCCCGCAGCGCAGCAGGCGGGCCCAGTCCGCGCCCCGCCGGTCGCCGTACCCCTCGAAGAGCGCCCGCGCCTCCTCCGCGACGGCCCGCTCCAACAGCCGCTCGGCCTCGGCCCGGTGACTCTCCCGCATCTGCGTTCCCCCTCCGCGCGTGCCCGACGAATCCGGCCCAGTGTCCTGCGTCGCGCGCGTCGGCGCGAGGGAGCGGGGAAAGGAGGAGACCACTGCGGCAGGATGGGCCCATGCCGAACCGACTGGCCCATGAGACCTCCCCGTACCTCCTGCAGCACGCCGACAACCCGGTCGACTGGTGGCCGTGGTCGGCCGAGGCCTTCGAGGAGGCCCGGCGCCGCGACGTCCCCGTGCTGCTCAGCGTCGGGTATTCAAGCTGTCACTGGTGCCATGTCATGGCGCACGAATCCTTCGAGGACGACACCACCGCCGCCCTGGTCAACGACAACTTCGTCGCCGTGAAGGTCGACCGCGAGGAGCGCCCCGACGTCGACGCCGTCTACATGGAGGCCGTGCAGGCCGCGACCGGCCAGGGCGGCTGGCCGATGACCGTCTTCCTCACCCCGGACGCCGCCCCCTTCTACTTCGGTACGTACTTCCCGCCGGAGCCCCGCCACGGCATGCCGTCCTTCCCCGAGGTCCTCGAAGGCGTCCGGTCGGCCTGGGCCGACCGCCGCGGGGAGGTCGACGAGGTCGCGGACCGCATCGTGAAGGACCTGGCGGGCCGCTCCCTGGCCTACGGCGGCGACGGCGTCCCCGGCGAGGAGGAGCTCGCGGGGGCCCTGCTCGCGCTCACCCGCGAGTACGACGCCACCCGCGGCGGCTTCGGCGGCGCCCCCAAGTTCCCGCCGTCGATGGCCCTGGAGTTCCTGCTCCGCCACCACGCCCGTACGGGCGCGGAGGGCGCCCTCCAGATGGTGGCCGACACCTGCGAGGCGATGGCCCGCGGCGGCATCTACGACCAGCTGGGCGGCGGCTTCGCCCGCTACGCCGTCGACCGGGCGTGGGTTGTGCCCCATTTTGAGAAAATGCTCTACGATAATGCACTTTTGTGCCGGGTGTACGCGCACCTGTGGAAGGCCACCGGCAGCGATCTGGCCCGCCGGGTCGCCCTGGAGACCGCCGACTTCATGGTCCGCGAGCTCCGCACCCCGGAGGGCGGGTTCGCCTCCGCGCTCGACGCCGACAGTGACGACGGCACGGGCCGGCACGTCGAGGGCGCCTTCTACGCGTGGACCCCCGAGCAGCTCGCGCAGGTCCTCGGCGCCGAGGACGCCGCCCTCGCCGCCGTCCACTACGGCGTCACCGAGGACGGCACCTTCGAGCACGGCAGCTCCGTCCTCCAGCTTCCGCCGGAGGCGGGTCCGGCCGACGCCGGCCGGATCGCCTCGATCGCCGCCCGGCTCCTCGCCGCCCGCGAGGAGCGCGAGCGCCCGGGGCGGGACGACAAGGTCGTCGCCGCCTGGAACGGCCTCGCCATCGCCGCCCTCGCCGAGACCGGCGCCCTCTTCGACCGTCCCGACCTGGTCGAGCGCGCCACCGAGGCCGCCGAGCTGCTCGTCCGCGTCCACATGGACGAGGGCGCCCGGCTCACCCGTACCTCCAAGGACGGGCGGGCCGGGACCAACGCCGGTGTCCTGGAGGACTACGCCGACGTCGCCGAGGGGTTCCTCGCCCTCGCCGCCGTCACCGGCGAGGGCGCCTGGCTGGAGTTCGCCGGCTTCCTCCTGGACCTCGTCCTCGACCGCTTCACCGCCGAGGGCGGCGCGCTGTACGACACGGCCCACGACGCCGAGGCCCTCATCCGGCGCCCGCAGGACCCCACCGACAACGCCACCCCGTCCGGCTGGACCGCCGCCGCCGGAGCGCTCCTCTCGTACGCGGCGCACACCGGCTCCGAGGCCCACCGCGCCGCTGCCGAGGGCGCCCTCGGCGTGGTCAAGGCCCTCGGCCCGCGCGCGCCCCGCTTCATCGGCTGGGGCCTGGCCGTCGCGGAGGCCCTCCTCGACGGGCCCCGCGAGATCGCCGTCGTCGGCGACGCCGCCGACCCGGCCTTCCGGGAGCTGCGGCGTACGGCCCTGGCGGCCACCACTCCCGGCGCGGTCCTCGCCACCGGAGCCCCCGGCGGCGAGGAGTTCCCGCTGCTCAAGGACCGTCCCCTTGTGGCCGGGTCGCCCGCCGCGTACGTGTGCCGTCACTTCACCTGTGACGCGCCGGTCACCGACCCGGCCGAGCTGGCCCGGAAGCTCTGAGGCCGGCCGGGAACGGGACGGCCCCGCGACCCCTCCGAGGAGGGGCGGCGGGGCCGCGCCGTGTCCTGGCGTCGTCGCTCAGCTGTTGCCGGCGCCGTTGCCGGAGAGGACCGGGATGTCGTCCAGGATGTGCGACAGGGCCTCGTCGCCCTTGGCCTGGGTGGAGTTCTCGGTGCACTGCTGGTTCTGCGGGGAGGACAGGACGTTGATGTCCTGGACGGCGATCGGGATGAGGCCGACGATCGAACCGGCGTTGACCTTGGCCGGCAGGCCGACGCAGGGCTTGTTGAGAGAGCCCTGGACGAGCGCGAACTGCGGGCTCATGTCGCCGTGGGTCTCGGAGTTGCCGAACTCCTGGTGCGCGTTGTTGCCGGACAGCGAGGTGGTGCCACCGTCGTCGGCGATCGCGAGCGCCTGCCCGGCACCCGCCGCCGTCGCGCCGAGGACGGACGCGGCCACAGCAGCCGTCGCGAGGAGCTTCTTCATGGTTCTGGCCTTTCCGGTACTGACTGGCTGAGTGCCGAGCCGCGCTGATCAACTGGTCACAGGACCGGAGGTTCCGCGATGTCCACCGGACGGGCTACGGGCAGATGAGCGATGACCCCTTCGCGGGCTTGTACGCACCCACCGGGATCTCGCTCGGCGCGACGGCCCCGGCGGCGGGCAGCGGCCGGTCCTCGGCGAGCCGCCCGAAGACCTCCGCGGCCCCCTCCTCGTCCCAGGCGAGGGTGGACCCGACGCCCTCGATGTCCGGGTTGAAGCCCCGTACGGGCACCGTCGCGAACTCCATGCGCTCCGGCGGCAGGTCCCGGAGGTGCGCGGCGAGCGTCAGCAGCTCGGCCGTGGAGATCCCCCGCTCGGCCGCGCCGGTCCCGCGCAGGGTGGCGGCGAAGGCCCGCAGCGCGGCCGGGTCGTCGAGGATCCCGTCGTGGAGCCGGCGCAGGGTGTTCACGACGAACTGCTGCTGCTTCTGGATGCGGCCGAAGTCCATCTTCCCGTCGGCCTTCCGGGAGCGGACGTACTGGAGGGCCTCGCCGCCCGCGACCCACTTCGTCCCGGGCTGGAGGTCGATGGCGGTGGACGGGTCCTTGAGCGGCTGATCCGTACAGATGGGGATACCGCCGTCGACGCGGTCCACGGTGTCCATGAACCGCCGGAAGTCGATCTCCAGGTAGCGGTGGACGGGCAGCCCGGTCCTCGACTCCACGGTCTCGACGGCGAGGGAGGAGCCGCCCTCCGCCCAGGCGTTGTTGATCTTCGCCGGGTGGGAGGGGTGCGTCTGCCCGGTGCGCCGGTCGACGTGTCCCGCGGGGAGTGTGGTGAGGGAGTCGCGCGGCATGCTCACGACCTCGACGCGGTCGTTCGCCGCCGAGACGTGCACGAGCATCATCACGTCCGTGCAGTCGCACTCCCGCCCGCCGAGGTGGAAGCGCTCCTTCTCCTCAGGAGTGACGTTCTTGCGGCTGTCGATGCCGACGACGAGGAGGTTGAGCCCCTTCTCGGGGGCCGGGAGACCGGTGGGCGCGAGCGCGAGGGCGCCGGGGGCGAGAGCGGTGAGGGCGGCGAGGGCGGTCGCGGCGAGCAGCGGACGCCGAGCCGGCCGGGGGCGCGGGAATTTCATGCCCGCACCGTATTTTCGACCCGCTCGCACAGAGGTACGCGACGCGACATGAACAGGTCGAATCACTCTCCTGCGGCGCCTGTGGAATGATGCGGGAATCGCAGCGGAAGGAGCGAAAATGGCGCCGGATCCCGGAAAATGGGAACGGATGGCCTTCATTCCGAAGAGCCGATATGTGAGTGACCCGCCCCCGGCCGACAGCACTCCGTTCCCCGTCTATTCCGCACTGGTCACCCAGTGGGTGCAGGCGGGGCGGGCGGTGCCGGGGATGCCCGACCGCGAGTGGGAGCGCCTGATGGCGACGCCGGTCTGGCCGACCTGGTAGCGGCGTCGCGGGAGCCGGGCAGACGAAAGAGGCCGCCCCGGAGGGCGGCCCCTGACGTGTGAACGTCGTCGCGCTCAGGCGGAACGTCAGCTGTTGCCGACGCCGTTGCCCGACAGGACCGGGATGTCGTCCAGGATGTGCGACAGAGGCTCGTCACCCTTGGCCTGGGTGGAGTTCTCGGTGCACTGCTGGTTCTGCGGGGAGGACAGGACGTTGATGTCCTGGACGGCGATCGGGATGGCGCCGACGATCGAACCGGCGTTGACCTTGGCCGGGAGACCGATGCAGGGCTTGTTCAGGGAGCCCTGGACGAGCGCGAACTGCGGGCTCATGTTGCCGTAGGTCTTGGAGTTGCCGAACTCCTGGTGCGCGCCGTTGCCCGAGAGCGACGTGGTGCCGCCGTCGTTGGCGATGGCGAGCGCGGGGGTGGCGACGGCGGCGGCGGCGCCGACGATGGAGACGGCTGCGGCCGCGGTGGCCATAACCTTCTTGATCACGGGAGTTCCCTTCTAGAACCGGCTCCGTGCAGGGAGCGACCTGATCAACCGGCCGCCGGACACGGGGGTTCCGCTGTGTCACCCCCTTGGCGGAGCGCGCGCGGCAGCGCGGAACACGGACCCAGTCGAACGAGTGAAGCCCCGGAACCAAAGCCCGCGACCGCAGTTGATCCCGTCGCATCAATCAGGTCGATTGGTGGGAACAGGAACGGAATCACCGTGAACAAGAAGATCATGGCGGCCGCGGCCCTTACGGCCTCTGTCTTCGGCGCTTCTGCCGCGGCGGCCTCCCCGGCGCTCGCCATCGCCGACGACGGCGGCACGACCTCGCTCTCGGGCAACGGCGCGCACCAGTCGTTCGGCAACTCCACGACCCACGGCGACATGAGCCCGCAGTTCTCGGCCGTCCAGGGCTCGCTGAACAAGCTCTGCCTCGGTGCTCCGGTGAAGGGCAACGTCGGTTCGGTCGTGGGCATCCTGGTCCCGGTCGCCGTCCAGGACGTCAACGTCCTGTCCTCCCCGCAGAACCAGCAGTGCGCGGAGAACTCCACCCAGGCCAAGGGTGACGAGCCGCTGTCGCACCTCGTCGAGGACATCCCGGTCCTCTCCGGGAACGGCGCCTACAACGGCTGATCCGTCTCGCGCACGACAGGGCCGGCGGGAACGAACTCGTTCCCGCCGGCCCTTTTCCATGCGGGCAATGGGGTGAAACAGAGGGTGTCGGTGTTATTCCGGTTTCCTCAGTGCGGCATGGTCGTTGTGTTGTGTGCAGCGGAAATTCATTCCGCCGAGGAAAGGATCCAGACGCAATGAACTGTAAGAAGGCCGCGGCCGTCATCGCCGGAATCGTCATGGCCATGGGTGTGGCGTCCCCCGCCTTCGCCGACGCGGACGCGACCGGCGTCGCCGCGTTTTCGCCGGGCGTCCTCTCCGGGAACGTCGTGCAGGTCCCGATCCACGTCCCGATCAACGTCTGCGGCAACAGCGTGAACGTCATCGGCGCGCTGAACCCGGCCGCCTTCAACACCTGCATCAACGCCTGAGTCCCGGCGCCCCGCAGGCACGGAGGGCCGGTCCCGGAGAGCACCGCTCCCCGGGGCCGGCCCTCCGTCATGCCGGCACCGGCGCCTTCCCGTCCGTACGCGGCCGGCCGGGGACGCCACGCCCGGCGCCCGCCCGCAGCCGCCGCCGGACCCCCTTCACCAGGCGTCCCGCCGTGTACCCGGCGCCGAACACGAACCGCATCGACGGCCCGTACGAAGGGGCCGTGAGCAGCCCGGCGAGGAAGAGGCCCGGCCAGGAGGACTCGAAGAGGCCGCCGACCTCGGGGGCGCCACCCGCGCCGACCCTGCGCAGCGACCCGCGCAGCGCGGGGGAGAGGACCCCGGCCCGGTCCAGGCCCGGGGTGAAGCCGGTCGCCGCGATCACGTGGTCCGTCTCCAGGACCGTCGTCCCGTCCGGTCCCGCCACGTCGAGCCGGAGCCGCCCGTCCCCGGTCACCGCCGCCGACGCGACCCGCTGCCCCAGGCGGACGTCGCCGACCGCCGCGAACCGCTCGCGCAGCCACCAGGCGCCCGCCGGGCCGAGCGCCGAGTCGAGGATCCGCTCACGGGTGGCGGCCGGAAGGCGCCGGAAGGCCCCGGGGGTGTCCGCGTACAGCTTGTTCCGCCAGCCGCAGCCGAGCCCCGTGTGCGGGGCGCGCAGCGAGGGCCACGGGCCGCGGTCGAGGGGCGGCGGCAGGGTGTTCCAGTGCAGCCGGCCGGCGCGGGCGACGATCCGTACGGCCGCGGCCCCCCGTTCGATGAGGAGCGTGGCGGTCTCCAGGGCCGCCTGTCCGGCGCCGACGACGGTGACGTCCCGGCCCGCGAAGCCGTCGAGCTCGCCGTGGTGGCTGGAGTGGGTGACGTACCGCCGGGGCAGTTCCCGCAGGGGTTCGGGGATCTCCAGGAACGGCAGGACGCCGACGGCCAGCGCCACCGTCCGCGCGTGCACGGCCTCGCCGTCCTCGGTGCGCAGCTCGAAGCCGCCGGCGGCCGGTGCGACCGAGGCGATGAGCCGCTCGTCGAGCGCGGGCACGGCCTGCCGGGCGAACCAGTCGCCGTACGCGGCGAAGAAACCGACCGGGAGGGGGACGCCGTGCCCGGCGCGGACGCCCCTGGCCGCCGCGTAGGCGTCGAGGCCGTATAAGCCCGCGGGATCGGAGAGGTGGGAGGCCCAGGGCTCCGACTTCAGGAACATCCCGGAGGGCATGGCGTGCCAGGAGTCCATCGGCCGGCCGAAGATCCGGAGGTTCAGTCCGTGGGCCGCGGCGTGGGCGGCCACGGACAGGCCATAGGGTCCGGCTCCGACGACCACCAGGTCGTACATCGACGTCGACATCGTGCCTTCCGTGTTCATCGTGGGGTGAGCTGATCGCCGGCGGTACGGGCCGGAGGCGGCGCGGCGGAGACGGCCGGGCCCCTCCGGCGGGACACGAGCGCCCGGCGGAGCGCGGCGAGGGCCTTGCGCAGCAGGTGCGCGAGCCAGGCGGCGCCCATGGCGAGCGCGGGCGCCGGATCGTCGGCCGCGAACCAGGCGCACTCGGTCCGCCCCCGCGCGGCGCCCGGCTCGGGGGCGTACCGGCGGCTCGGGGAGGCGAGCAGGGACAGCGCCGCGTAGTTCTCGACGAGGAACCGGCGGCCGTACGCGGGGGAGTGCGGCGGTACGGGGCGGCCGGTGAGGTCCAGGTGCAGCGCCCGGACCACGTCCAGGCCGTCCGGGTCGGTGAAGAGCCGGAACTGGGCGCCGGGCCGGGGGTTGAAGTCGAGCAGGTGGTACGCGCCGGTCGCCCGGTTCAGCCGGAAGTCCAGGTCGCACACGCCCCGGTAGCCCAGCGCGTCGAGGAGGTCGCGGGCCGTCCGCTCGACGGTCGGGTTCGCCGTCCAGCGGCCGGAGGCGGTGAGCCCGGCCCCGTCCGGCCAGGAGCGCTCCTTGCGGCCGGTCGCCCCGGTCGGGCAGCGGCCCGCCGCGTCCACGTACCCGTGGAAGAACCAGTCGAGGTCCCGGCCCGCCGGGAGCAGCTCCTGGAGCAGCAGCCGGCTGCCGGCCTCCCGGGTGCGGGCGTACAGCTCCCGCACCTCGGCCAGGGAGCGCACGATCGAGGTGCTCCGCAGCCCGCCGCCGGCCGGGAGCAGCCAGGGCCGGCTCCACTTCGCGACCACCGGGAGGCCGAGCGACCAGGCCATGGCGGCGGCCTCGTCGGCGCCCTCGGGGATCTCGGTACGCGGATGGGGCAGGCCCAGGTCGGCGCAGGTCTCGGCGAGTTCCGCCTTGTCCGCGACGTTCAGCAGCTGCTCCTCGGTCTGCTCGGGCAGCAGGAAGCGGGGGACGAGCCCGCGGCGGTGGCGGGCCAGGGCGAGGGCGCTGACGTCGTCCAGCGGCACGGCGAGCACGGGATGTGACGGGTCGTCGGTGACCTCGTCCGCGATCCGGGTCAGCAGGGCGGACAGCTCCGCGCCGGAATCCGTCCCGGGGCGCACCCGGGCGGAGCGGAGATAGCGCGAATGTGCGACGGGACTGGTGCTCGATTCGATGACGGCGTGGACCGGAATTCCCGCCCGTCCCAGCGAGCGCGCGGCCCCGAGCGTGCCGTGATGGAAGGGATTCCGGTCGAGCCGCACAAGGACGGTGGGGACGCTGGTGTCGAAACGCTGACTGGGCGGCACGGCATGCCCTTCATCTCGGGTGCCCCAACTGGGCGATGAAATCCTCTAATGGACTACGGAGCAGAGGGAAGCCGAGTTCACGGTCGGCTTATTAGGAATACTTTCGGAACATCGGATTGACGGAGCATCAAATGGCGTACGCGAAGGAGCGGCCATGGCATCTGCATACCGGAGAAGATCGAGAGCATGGCTGGGGGTGTTCACCGCCGGCCTCCTCGCCTCGGGCTCGGTCCTGCTCTCCGCCCCCGCCCAGGCAGCCGAATCCATGACCGGCCCGGCGGCGAAGGACCCCGGCCCGACCCTCGCCGGCGTCGCCATGGGCGCCTTCCTCGACTCGGGCAGGCAGGGAGTCACCCGCATCGGGCAGCTCGAACGCTGGCTCGGCGGCCACGAACTCCGCGTCGGCCACACCTACCTGCCGGGCGACCTCTGGTCGAACATCGAGGGACAGCCCGGTTTCCTGGAAGCCTGGGCCGACTGGCGCAACTCCCGCACCGACCGCATGTTCGTCCTCAACGTGCCCATGCTGGAGCGCAACGAGGCCCGCCTCTCCGACCGCGAGGTCCGCCGCCGGCTCCAGCTCGGCGCCGCCGGCTACTACGACCACCACTTCACGGCCCTCGCCGAGCACCTCGTCGAGCAGGGCGCCCTGGACACCGTCATCGTCCTCGGCTGGGAGATGAACGGCACCACCTACAGCCACCGCTGTGCCCCCGACCCCACCGCGTGGAAGAAGTACTGGAACCGGATCGTCACCGCGATGCGTTCCGTACCGGGCCAGAAGTTCCGCTTCGACTTCAACCCGAGCCGGGGCCTCGACGCGATTCCCTGGACCGAGTGCTACCCGGGCGACGACGTCGTCGACATCATCGGCATGGACTCGTACGACCAGCCGTCGGGCGTCGGTTTCGACCGGCACGTCAGCGAACCGTACGGCCTCCAGAAGCAGGTCGATTTCGCCGCCGAGCACGGAAAGCAGATCTCCTATCCCGAATGGGGGCTCTTCCGGAACGGCGACAACCCGGAATACATGCGGCGCATGCTGGACTGGATGAAGCAGCACAAGCCGCTGTATCACACGATCACCGACTACTGCCCGCACGGCGTCTGGCAGTGCGACGACAATCCGCAGTCCTCGCTGGTGTTCCGACAGGCGCTGTACGGCACGGAACCGGAACTCCCGACGGACCCGACGGACCCGACCGATCCGACGGACCCGACGGACCCGACGATCCCCGAGCCGAAGCCCGAGCCGAAGCCCGAGCCGAAGCCTGAGCCGAAGCCCGAGCCGAAGCCGGAGCCGAAGCCCGAGCCCAAGCCCGAGCCCAAGCCTGAGCCGAAGCCCGAGCCGAAGCCCGAGCCGAAGCCTGAGCCGAAGCCCGAGCCGAAGCCGGAGCCGAAGCCGGAACCGAAGCCGGAACCCAAGCCGGAACCCAAGCCCGAGCCGAAGCCGGAACCGAAGCCCGAGCCGAAGCCGGAACCGAAGCCGGAACCCAAGCCCGAGCCGAAGCCCGAGCCCGAGCCCGGATGTTGGACCGTCGACCTCGGTTCGTGGGTGGAGCAGTGGCTCGGTGGGTCCCTCTGTGTCCCCAAGGACGAGTGGAAGGACGAGGCCGACCTCGACTGGCAGAACACCCTGAAGGAGGTCTGGCCCTTCTGACACCCCTCATGGCGGCGGTGGCGGCGGAGCTCATCCGCCGTCACCGCCGCCCCGGCCGAGCATCCGCCCCACCCAGGCCCGCTCCCGCGCCTGCCGGGCCGCCCAGCGCCGGGCGTCGGCCGCGCCCGCGCGCAGCCACAGCAGCGGGGCCGTACCGCGCCCGGCGAGGAGCAGCCGGCGGTTGCGTACGGGTTCGGGACGCCAGTGCTGCTTGTACGACTCGCTGCCCCGCAGCATGCTGAGCGTGGCCCGCCCGCCCGCGCTGGTCTCGCGGGCCCCGTGCCGCAGCAGCATCGTCGCCACGTCGACCTTGCGGGCGCGCAGCGCGGGGTCGGCGCCGTACAGATAACCGCCCGCGAGCCGCGGGGACATCAGGGTGAGGTCGGCGGCCACCACGTCCCCGGCGAGCCGGAACTCGGTGACCATCGCGTCGCCGCGCTCGACCATGGGCCGCACGGCCCGGGTGAGGTGCTGGGCGAACCGCTCGCTGGTGTGCTCGGCGGTGACTCCCCGCCCCTGCCACTGGAGTCGGTGGAGCCTCAGGAGCCGGTCGAGGGCGGCGGGGACCTCCTCGCCGGTCACGACGTGCGCGTCGATGCCGAGCGCGTCGAGTTTCCGCAGCTTGGCGCGGACCCGCTGGGCCTTCCCGGACGGGATCCGTTCGAGGAGGCCCTCCATGGGGACGGCGGGCAGCTCCAGGCAGAGCGAGTCGGGCAGCCGGCGGCGCGGGCCGCGCCAGTGGGCGAAGACCCGTTCGCTGGCCGCCCCGGGCCGGACCTCCCGCAGGTCGAGGACCGCGCCGCGGGCGGCCCGCGCGAGCGCCGCGGCGAGGGCGGGCGCCGCCTCCGGGCAGCCGTCGTCGAGGAGGACGTCCGTGAAGTCGGTGATGGCGCCGCCGAGCTGGGTGAGGACGGGCAGCGGCCCGCGGGCCCGCATCAGGGGCGCGGCGGCGACGAGTTCGCCGCCGTCCCGTCGTACGAGCACCACCCGCAGCGCACCGGGACGGCCGTACGAGAGCCACCAGGAGTGCAGCCAGGAGTGGGACTGGAACGGGGTGGCGGAGGAGCAGCGCCCGTACAGCGCCGTCCACTCGGCCGAAAGCCGCCCGAACTCCTCCTCGTCACGGCAGATCTCGCTGCGCAGCCCGCTCGGGGCGATCGCGGTTCTCGGGCTCACACCGCCTCCGCCTGCTGCGCGGCGGCCGCCGGGGCGGGCACCGCGGCGGATCCGGCCGGGGCGGTCGCCTGCCGGGAGTGCCGGGCCTCGCCGCGCACGGCGGGGCGCTTCGGGCGGACCAGGAGGACCAGGCCGCCGAGGAGGCCGCCCGCACAGCCGCCGACGAGCGCGGACAGCGGCGCGGAGGGGGAGACGGGCGCGACGGGCTTGGTCGCGCGGGAGAACTGCACGACCTTCACGCCCGTGCTGCCCGCCACGTGCGAACTGTTCAGGACGAGCGCGCGGGCCACCCCGTCGGCCATGGAGACCGCCTGGGCGGGCTTCGCCGCGCGCGCGGTGATCGAGATCATCGGCGCGTCCGGGGAGGTCGCCGCCTGCACGTTCTTCCGCAGGGTGTCCGCGGTGACGCCCGCCCACACCTGGGCGTCGCCGGTCACCGCGATGTCCGTGGCGACCCGCCCGTACGCCTGGGCGAAGCCGAGCGCCCCCGCCGGGTCGGCCTTCTCGGCCGGTACGACGATGACGTAACTGGTCGCCGCGTACTCCGGGGTCTTCAGCGCTCCGTAGCCGCCGCCGAGGACCGCGCCGGCGAGGACGGCGGCGGGCAGGACCGCCCAGCGGCCGGGGGACCGCAGACCGGCGGGGAGGAGGGCGCGGGGTGGGGTGGTGTTCATCGGACGGGTTCTCTCACTTCGCGGGGGAGGGGATGCCGTGGACGGCCTGGTCGTAGAGGGACATCAACTGCCGTGCGCTGTGCGCGATGTCGTAGCGGCGGGCGGCCGCCGGCTGCGGGAGCCGGGCGAGCCGGGCGCCTTGGATGCCGCGCAGCGCGGAGATCAGCTCGGGTACGGACTCGCCGATCCGGCGCGCGCCCGGTGCCGCGTCCGGGGGCAGGTCGTCGATCGCCGGGCAGGCCACGTACAGCACGGGAAGGCCCGCCGCGAGGGCTTCGACGACCGCGAGCCCGAAGGTCTCGTCGGGGGAGGTGGACACGAAGACGTCCATGGCGGCGAGGAGTTCGGGCAGCGTGGGCCCGTGCGGTCCGCGGGTCGGCGGGTCCTCGCAGGCCCCGAAGAGCAGGACCCGGCCGGCCGCCCCGCACTCCCGGGCGACCCGCAGCAGCTCCTCGCGGTGCTCGCCCTCGCCGACGAGGAGCAGCCGCGCCTCCGGCACCGAGGCCACCGCCCGGACGAGCCGGTCGAACCGCTTTCCGGGCGTGAGCCGCCCGACGCCGCCGACGACGTACGCGTCCTCGGGGATGCCGAGCACGCCCCGGGTGAGGCGCCGGGCGCGCGCGTCGAAGGCGAACCGGCCGGTCTCGATGCCGTTCGGCACCACCCGGATCCGCTCCGGCGGCACGCCCCAGTCGGCGAGCCTGCGGGCCACGCTCGGCGAGACGGCGACCGTGGAGGTGCCGAGCCGCTCGGACGCCAGATAGAGCGCGCGGGTGCCCGCGGACAGCGGCCGGCCCTCGATCTGGGTCTCGCCGAGGGAGTGCTCGGTGGCGATGACCCGGCGGACCCCGGCGAGCCGGGCCGCCGTCCTGCCGTACACGCACGCCCGGTAGAGATGCGTGTGCACGAGGTCGTAGCGGCCCTGCCGGACGATCCGGGCGAGCCGGGGCAGCGCCCCGACGTCACGGTTCCCCGCCATGCCGAGGTGGATGACGGGCCTCCCGTCGGCCTCGATGCCGGCGGCGACCGCGCCCGGGTTGGTGAGCGTGACCACCCCGCCGTCCACCGGCAGATGGCGGAGCAGCAGCCGCAGCTGCTGCTCGGCGCCGCCGATGCCGAGACCGGTGATGACGTGCAGCACCTTCACGGCGCACCGACCGGGGCCGGGCCGTGCGCGGAGGGGCCGTACGCGGCGGGCAGCAGATCGGCGGGGTGGCGGCGGCGCAGCGGGTGCAGGACGCGCTTGGCCGTGAGCCGCCAGGGGGTGTCGTTCTCGCCGATGTGGACGCGGGGCAGGGCGTACGTGCCGGTGTGCGGGCCGGGGTCGATCGCGCAGCCGTAGCGGTAGCCGGCCTTGCGCACGGCGCGGATCACCCGCGGGTCGACCTGCCCGTACGGGTAGCAGAAGCCCTCCACCGGCCGGCCGGTCATCTCCTCCAGGAGCTCGCGGCTGTGCCGGGTCTCGGCGGCGAGCGCCGTGTCGTCGGCCTCGGTCAGCGGGACGTGCCGCAGGCCGTGCGAGCCGACCTCCATGCCGGCGTCGGCGATCCGCCGGATGCCGTCCTCGTCGAGCAGCGGCTTGCGCGGACCGGCCGAGTCCCAGCCGTTCTCGCCGCCGAGACGGCCCGGCAGGACGTACACCGTCGCCGTGAAACCGTGCCGCCGGAGCAGCGGCAGCGCCGAGTCGAGGAAGTCCGCGTACCCGTCGTCGAAGGTCAGGCCGACGAGCCCCTTGGCGCGGCCCGCGGCGGTGGCGTCGAGCAGCTCCCGCACCGACACCCCGCGCAGCCCCCGGTCGCCGAGCCAGTGCAGCTGCCGGGCGAAGCGCACGGGGGAGACGGTCACCCGGTACGGATCGTCAGCGGTGTCCGTGATCGAGTGGTACATCGCCACCCACAGGGGTGGCTTCCACAGAGGCGGCTTCGGCAGCGGACGGCGCAGCGCGGTGGCGGCGGTCATGGGGGGTCCTCCGGAAGGCGGAGCGGGACAGGGGCGGGATGTCGGGCGCCTTGGCGGCGCAGGCGATGAAGAGCACGAAGACGCCGGCGACGACCAGGCCGGCGGCGGCGACGGCGAGGACGGCGGAGCCGATCGCCAGCTGGCAGAGCCAGCCGGCGCCGGTGGCCCACGCGCCCGCGGTGGCGAGCCGGAGCAGTCCCTCGCCGAGCCGGCCGACGTGGATCGGGACGGCCTGGCGGTGCGCGCCCCGCAGCAGCAGGACGGCGCTGACGGTGATGCCGAGGGCGTTGGCGGCGGCGATGCCGACCGCACCCCAGTAGTGGGCGCCGGGGACGCCGGCCGCGGCGGTCGTGGCGAGACCGGCGGCCATGGCGGCGGCCGGGTACCAGAGCGGGCGGGCGGCGGAGAAGTAGCAGCGGACGAGGGCGCCGACCATCGTCTGGCCGAGCAGGCCGAGCGCGTACACCCGCATGACGGCGGCGGTGGCGGTCGTGTCGGCGCCGGTGAACTCGCCGCGTTCGAAGAGCAGTTCCACGATCCGGGGGGCGGCGGCGATCACCGTCGAGGTACCGACGAGCACGACGACGGCGGCGAGCAGCAGGTCCCGCTCGACCCGGCGGCGGGCCGCCTCCGGGTCGCCGGCCGCGAGCGCGCGGGCGACCACCGGGAAGCTGACGGTGCACAGCATCAGGGAGAGGATCATCGGCATCTGCGCGACCTTCTGCGCGTAGTTCAGATGCGAGATGGCGCCGGCGGGCAGCGGGGAGGCGAGGAACCGCTCGATCAGGGTCTGCGACTGGCGGCACAGCGAGAACGCGACGACGGGCGCGATCAGCCCGAGGGCCAGGATGCGGCCCTCGCCGGTGGAAGCGGGTGCTTCGTTCGGCTGAGGAGCCCGCCGGGGAGCCTTCAGCTCCCGCAGGAGCGACGGCGCCTGTACGAGGACCATCAGGACCCCGCCGACGGCGACCCCGGCGGCGGCGGACCGCACCCCGAACGGCTCGCGGAGGACCAGGATCGTGCCGATGATCCCCACGTTGTACGCGACGTAGATCGCGGCCGGCGGCAGGAACCGCCCGTGTGCCCGCAGCGCCGCCGAGCAGTACCCCACCAGGGAGAAGGACAGCACGCACGTCCCGGTGAGCCGGGTGCAGTCGACGGCGAGCGCCGGGTCGGGCAGCCCCGGCGCGAGCGCGGCCACGAGCAGCGGAGCGGCGACGATCAGCACGACGGCGACGATGCCCAGGGTCAGGACGAGCCGGGGGAGCGTGCCGCGCACGAGGTCGCGCACCGGATCACCGGGCAGTCCGGCCGAACGGCGCGCCAGGGCGCGGGAGAAGGCGGGCACCAGGATCAGCGCCATCGCGTCCTCGATGAGCAGCGTCGAGGCGAACTCGGGCACCGTCCACGCCACCAGGAACGCGTCGGTGCCGGCCCCGGCACCGAAGTACCCGGCCATGATCTGGTCCCGCACGAGCCCGAGGACCGCCCCGGCCGCGGTGAGCCCCGCGGTCACGGCGGCCGCCTTCGCGAGGAACCCGCCGCCGGGCGCGGCTTCGCGGGCCACGCGCGCGCGTGCGTGGGCGCGCCGCCTGGGGGGCGGGGCGATCGAAGTCCGGGCCCCGGCGACCGAAGTCCGGGTCCCGGCCGCCGGAGTCCGAGCCCCGGCGGCCGAAGTCCGGGACCCGCTGGCCGGAGTCCCGGGCCCGCCGGCCGGAGCCCCGCCGGGCCGACGCGGCACCCATCGGGCCCCGGCGACCAGCCGCGCGTCCCGGGAGGCCCCGCCGGATCCGGTCCCGGCCCGGTCGGCATCCGCCGACCCGGAGCCGTGGCCCGGCCGGCCGGTCGTGACGGTCCGGGAGGCCCGGGCGGCCCGGGCGCCCGCCACGGCGGCGGCCGCGCCACCTGCTCGCGCGTCGGTCCCGGACGCCGCCGTCCCTGACCCCGGCAGCACGACGGCCCCCGGGGCCCACGGGGAGTCCGTGGGGCCCGGAGGCGAGGTCGGCCAGGGGTCGGTCAGCGGGGTGCCGCAGGGCGGTCGGGGCGAGGGGCGGGGCCCCTGGGCCCACGGCGCGTCAGTGGGCTCCGGTTCCCCGGCCCACGGGTCACGCACGCCTCACCTCCGCCAGCGACCACCAGGCCGCCAGACCGAACACGACCGACATCAGGACGGTCGACGGGCCGCCGATGTCCGCGTAGAAGAAGTCGATGAGCTGCCAGGCGAGCAGGCCCGTCGCGACGAGCGCGCAGTCCGCGCCGAGCCGCTGCCGCCGCAGCGCGCCGACGAGCAGCGCCACCCAGCTGCCGGCCAGGGCGAGCAGCCCCACCAGGCCCTGCTCGCTCAGCACCAGGAGGTACATGTTGTGCGGGGACAGCAGCGGCTGGCGTGCGAACGCGGCGCCCGCGCCGGCGGTGTCGCTGCCGGAGGACAGCGCGAGCGAGGCGTTCGAGTCGCGGTACTGGGGGAAGCCCTTGAGGCCGATGCCCGTGACCGGCTCCGTGCGCCACATCCGCCCGGCCGCCGCCCACATCGTGTACCGGTCGGTCACCGACTGGTCCGGCGCGGCCGCCACCTGCGTGATGCTGCCGACCCGCTCCTTCACCATCGTCGAACCGACCCCGAGGCCGCCGACCAGGACCACGCCGAGCGCGGCCGCCGCGAGCGCCACCCGGGCCGCCCGCTGCACCCCGGCGAGCAGCAGCTGGACCGCGCAGGTGACCACGGTCGCGATCCACGCGCCCCGGCTGAACGACAGCACGAGCGGTACGAAGAGGAGCGCCGCGCAGACCATCGCGACCGTGCGGACGCGGCCGGGACCGCTGCCGAGCGCGATCCCGGTGACGACGACGAGGCCGTACGCCACGACCGTCGCCATGCCCATCACGTCGGTGGCGCCGAAGGTGCCGACGGCCCGGATGTCCTCGCCCTGGTACGAGGCGCCCGTGCCCGTCAGGTACTGGACGACGCCGACCGCTCCCTGGAGCAGCGCGAACGAGACCAGGCCCCAGGCGATCACGGCGAAGTCCCGCCGGTCGCGGATCGTCAGGAGCACGGCCGCCGGGACGAGGACGAAGACCTGCACGTAACGGGCGACGCCCGGCAGGCTCGCCGCCGGGTCGTTCGAGGTGATCGCGGCCAGACAGATCCCGAGCACCGGCAGGCCGAGGACGACGGCCGCCGTCCGGGTCAGCGGCCGGGCCCCGCCGCGCAGCACCCGTACGAGACAGATCAGGACCAGGAGCCCGGAGGCCGCGTCCGCGACCGTCCCCGTGCCGCCGGTGCCGCCCTGCGCGCCGCCGCCGCCCGGGACGAGCAGCAGCGCGATCACGGCGAGGACCGGGGACAGCGCCCCGGCCCGGCGGGCCCAGTCCCGTACGTCCACACCGGAATGCGGCACCGTCACGGCCGTGGCCATCCTCAGCTCCCCGTGGGTCGGACGAGCCCGGCCGCCGTGCGCAGCAGGATGCAGACGTCCTGCCAGAGCGACCAGTGGTCGATGTAGTGGTTGTCGAAGCGGCAGCGGTCCTCGATCGAGGTGTCGCCGCGCAGCCCGTGCACCTGCGCGAGACCCGTGAGGCCCACCGGCATCCGGTGCCGGGCCGCGTACCCCGCGTGGATCTTGCTGAACTGGGCGACGAAGTACGGGCGTTCGGGCCGGGGCCCGACCAGGCTCATGTCCCCGCGCAGCACGTTCCACAGCTGCGGCAGCTCGTCGAGCGAGGTCTTCCGCAGGAAGCTCCCCGCCGCGCTCATCCGCCGGTCGCCCGCCACGTTCCAGCGGGTCGCCGACTCGGTGTCGTCGGAGGGGCGCAGCGTACGGAACTTCAGCAGCGTGAAGTGGCGCCCGTGCTGGCCCACCCGCTCCTGCCGGAACAGCACCCCGGGACCGTCCGACAGCCGCACGGCGAGCGCGCACAGCAGCAGCACCGGGAGCGCGAGCGCGAGCGCGGGGGCGGCGAGCACGATGTCGAGGGCCCGCTTCGCGGCCCGCCCGCGGCGCTCGCCGAGCGGGACGACGCGCTGCCAGGCGTACCCCCACATGTGCGCGCCCATCGGCCCGTCCTGGTGCCGGCCGCCGACCCGCCAGGTGGCGCAGCCGTACTGCTGGAAGAGCGACACGAGCCCCGGGTCGTCGTCGAGGAACACCGCGTCGCGCACGGTGTTCTGGATGACCGCCCGGTGGATCTCCTCGGTCGTCGTGAGCACCGGGAGCCCGGCCTCCCCGACCGTACGGGAGGCGCCGCCCTGTTCCGGCACGCCGACGATCCCGATCGGCCGCACCCCGTACTCCGGGTGCTGGGCGGCCGCCGCGGCGAACCGGCGCGCGGCCCCCGCCGAGCCGACGACGAGCGCCGAGCGCGGCCGCTCCCGGGCGATCCGGCGCCGCCGCCCGAGCACCACGGCGCGGACCAGGCACACCAGGGCGAGATGCGTGCCGTACGCGGCGCAGAGCCGCAGCGGGCCGATCGCGAGGGAGGGGGCGTACGCGGCGAACGAGGCCGCCGCCAGGCACCAGGCGAATCCTGCGCGGGAGCCGAGCGCGGGCAGCTCGTCCAGGGCCCGGGTGTGCGCGGCGGGCCGGTAGAGCCCCGCCCGCCCGTCGAGGACGAGGACGAGCGCAAGCACCGGCAGCACGAGCCGCAGGTCGTGGTGGGCCGCGCTCAGCACCGACGCGGCGGCGAGGACGGCGAGGGCGTCGACCGCCACGAGCACCGCCACGCCGGACCGCTGCCGCACCCGGCGGTGGCGCGGCAGCGCGAGCCGGCCGGGCGCGGCGCGGCGCGGCGCGAGGGAGGCGAGGCCGAAGGCCTGGCCCGCCGTGGGCCAGGGCCCCGGCGAGGAGGGAACGCTGGTACTTTCCGTGGTCACTGCGCAATCGGCTCTCTGTGCTCGGCCCCCCGCACCCCGGCCAGCTCGCGGTAGACGTCCGCGACGGCCGCGCCCGTGCGCCGGACATCGAATCTGCTGAGTACGTGCTCGTGGGCCTCGCGGCCCAGGCGGTGCCGCAGCTCCGGCCGGCCGAGGAGGCGGCCCAGAGCGGCGGCGAGCGCGGCCGGGTCCTCGGGCGGGACCAGGCACAGGGGTTCATGGGCGGGCGGCAGGCTCTCGCGTGCCCCGTCGACGTCGCCGACGACGACCGGCCGGCCGGCGGCCATGGCCTCAAGCGGCGCGAGGGCCATGCCCTCCCAGCGGGACGGCAGGACGACCACGTCGGCGGCCCGGTACCAGGGCACGGGATCCTCGACGGCCCCCGTGAACCGCACCGAAGGGCCCGCGGCGGCCCGCAGGGCCTGCGCGTCCGGGCCGTCGCCGACCAGCACGAGCCGGGCCGCGGGCACCTCCGCGAGGACGGCGGGCCAGGCGGCGAGCAGCACGTCCTGCCCCTTCTGACGGCAGAGCCGGCCCACGCAGACGACCGTGGGCGCGGGATTGCGCGGCGGCCCGTCGGTGGCGAACCGGGCCGTGTCCACGCCGTTGTGGACGACCGACCAGTCCGCCACGACCCCGGCCGCCTCGCCGGTACGCCGCTCGGCCTCGCTCACGCACAGGATCCGGTCCGTCCACCGGGCGCCGAAGCGCTCCCAGCGCCGGACGACCGCGGCGGTCCGCCCCTCGACGGCCTCGAAGGACCAGGCGTGCGGCTGGTACACCGTCGGAATCCGTCCGCGCACGGCGAGCCGGGCGCACAGCCCGGCCTTGGCGCTGTGCGCGTGGACGAGGCCGGGCGCGACCGTACGGATCAGCCGGGCCAGGTCCCGCGTCTCGCGCAGGACGGCGGGACCGGGGTCGCGGCCGGCCCGCCAGTCGTGGGTCTCGGCGCCCTCGGCGCGGACGGCGGCGGAGAGCCCGGTGCCGGGCGGGCAGGCGACCGCGACCCGCAGGCCTGCGGCGCGCTGGGCGCGGACCAGGTCGACGACGACACGGGCGACCCCGCCGTCGCCGGGCTGGACCGCGTGCAGGACGGTGACGGACGCGAGGTCCGTGTCGAGTGATGACAGCACGTCAGCGCCGGACGTCGGCCTGGAAGAAGACGGCGCCGAGCCAGACGGTGTCCTTCCGGCTGCCGACCCGGACGTGCACCCGGTCGCCGCCCGCGCGCAGCGCCCCCCGCAGATCGAACACGTCGGAGTCGTATCCGAGGGTGTTCACACGATCGGGCCGTCGTACGGTACGAGCGGCGCCGAATTCGGTGACGGTCGAGTTCAGGACGTCGTCCGCGGAATTGGCGGAATCGGAGAGACGGGTGCTCCGCGAACGGCTCGTTTCCACCGTCAGGTAATCCCCGGAAGTCCCCCGGTCGCCGTCATAGGCGATCAACCCGAGACGCCCCGCGACGCCCTTGGGGAAACGGTTTCCGTCGACCGGGACGCGCAGCTCGCCGGCGCGCGGACCGATCGTTTCGAAACCGTCCCAGACGCTGATCCTGCGCAGCGGTTCCGAGGCCTTCTCGTACGCGGCGACGAGCGTCCAGCCGCCCCAGCCGCCCACGGCGGAACGGCCCATGGCCACGTTCACCTGCGCGACCGTCCACAGCCCCGGGTGCGACCGGCGGACCAGGTCCGTGACGTCGGCGGAGGCCTGGAAGGCGTCGGCGCCGTCGGCGGTGCGGTGACCGATCACGGAGTCGGCGAGCAGCGCCTTGTACCGCCCGCCGGGCTCGGCGATCAGCACCCGGCCGTCGTCCTTCGGCGGCTTCTGCTCGCCCACCCGCAGGTTCCCGCCCCAGTAGAGCCGGGCCCAGGTGACCCGCGCCCCGGCCGGCACCGCGAGCTCGGCGCGGCTCGAGTTGTACGTGTTGGGGTCGCGGTCCACGTCGACGTACGCGATCCTGGCGCCGTCGTTGACCGACTCGGTGCCCTTCGCGCCCTTCGCCGAGGTGTTGGCGGCGCGCACGATCCCACCGTGCTGCACGGCCTGGTGACGCGCGGCGAAGGGGACGCGGGCCGCCTCCCGGGGCCGGGGCGCTGCTGCGGAGGCGCCTGGCAGCGCGGCGGTCAGGGCCGCACACGACAAGGCGCACAACACGCTGCGACGCACAGCAAGAACCGCTGAATTCCGCATACAGGTTCTCCGCTTTGATGAGAGAAGGGAGGGAAGACCCGAGCAGGCCGGGGGAGATGAAGGTGTCGTCCGCACGAAATGAGTGAACGCGCGGCGGGCCCGGAAGCAACGTTCGGGAACGTTATAACCCCGAACCGGGGCGATAGTACGCATTAGATGCCCGGAAACGCTAACTCCCGTATCTGGGCGGCCGGTTCCTCGTTGAGCGTGTTGCGCCATTCCACGCCCAGTCCCTCGAATGGCCCTCTTATGGCCCAAAGATCGGTTGAACGTCACCCGTTCGGGAGAGCAACCGATGAAAGGCCGGGGCGTTGTTGAGGGAGTCGGGCCGAACAGTCCGCGCAGTCCGAGTTGGATGAATTCGATCGAGGAGCACCTCCCCATGTCCCGTATCGCCAAGGCCGTTGTCCTGACCGTGGGTGCCGCC
Source organism: Streptomyces sp. NPDC037410 (assembly GCF_055602235.1). NCBI lineage: Bacteria > Bacillati > Actinomycetota > Actinomycetes > Kitasatosporales > Streptomycetaceae > Streptomyces > Streptomyces sp. NPDC037410. Next base: position 110,958 of record NZ_JBVJWR010000009.1, read on the forward strand.
GCCGCCGTCGCCGGTACCGCCGGTGCCGCCTCCGCCGACGCCGGCGCCGAGGCCGCGGCCGTGAAGTCCCCCGGTGTCGCCTCCGGCAACGTCGTCCAGGTCCCGATCCACATCCCGGTCAACCTGTGCGGCAACACGGTCAGCGTCATCGGCGCGCTGAACCCGGCCTTCGGCAACACCTGCGTCAACGCCTGATCTCGCACGCCTGATCGGTCCTTCCGAAGCCGGTGCGCCTGCCCCTCGGGGTGGGCGCACCGGCTTTTTTCTTGCCCGCACTGGTTCGGTACTCGTTCGGACGCACCCTCGTGCGCCGTCCGGTGCAACGGCGTACGCCCCTCCGGGGGCGGGCTCCGGGGGCGGATTCACTCGAACGGGGGCGTGGCGCTGCGTAGTTCTGCGGTTGCGGAGCGCTATACCCGCAGGCACCGTGAGAGAGAAGTTGTCCGACGCATAAGGAAAAGGAACACATATGCGTCCCCTGGCCACGCGCCGTCTCACCGCCCTGGCGATATCCGCCGCCATCACCCTCGGCACGGCGGGTACCGCCTTCGCCGGCGAACACCACCCGTCCCCCGCGGCCGACCGGGCCGCACACGTGCCCCTCCCGGACACCACCGCCCTCCTGGCCCAGGCCCAGGCGCTCGGCGAGCTCGGCTCGGTGACCACCCCCGTGACCGAACTCGTCACGGCCGCGCTCAAGGCCGACTCCGGCCGGCTGCCCGCGGCCGACGTCGAGGCCTTCAAGGCGAAGATCGCCGAGGCGGTCGAGGAGGCGAAGGCCACGGCCCCCGAGGCCCCGGCCACCCCGCCGTCCCCGGACCTCCCGGTGACCCCGCCTTCGCCCGACCTCCCGGTCACCGCGCCGGTGATCCCGCCGGCGGCCGAGCTGCCGGTGACGCCCCCGGCGGCGGAGCTGCCGGTCACGCCCCCCGCGGTGGAACTCCCGGTCACCCCGCCCGCGGCCGAGCTCCCGGTGAAGCCGCCCGTGGGTCTGTCCGTCGCGGCGGTCGCGGCCGGCGCGGTCGCGGAGGCCGGCAAGGCCGCCCCGGCGGACGTCGTGTCCGACGCCCTCGCGAGTGTCGAGAAGGCCGTCGCCGGTCTCCTCGCCGCCGTCACCGGCGGCGTCGGCGGGCTCGTACCGCAGGTCACCTCGACGCTGACCTCGCTGGTCAACCTGGCCGTCTCCACCGTGCTCGGCAGCGGCCTGCCCGCGCCGGACCTGGCGGGACTGCCCACGCTCCCGCAGCTCCCGATCACCGCACCCGAGCTGCCCGTCCAGCCGCCGGTCGCAGCCCCCGAGCTGCCCGTCCAGCCCCCGCTGCCCGCCCGGTAGCGCCCCGCACCCCGTACCGGGGGGGGGGCCGCCGGGGGGGGGGGGGGGGGGGGGGGGGGGGGGAGGGGGGGGGGAGGGGAGGAGGGGGGGGGGGGGGGGGGGGGGGGGGGGGGGGGGGGCCCCCCCCCCCCCCCCCCCCCCCCCCCCCCCCGCCCCGGTACGGGCGTGTGCGATCGGCAAATAGCACCGGCCCGCATCGATCGGGTGCAGTACCGAGAAATCCTTCCTCCCGGAGTTTCCGGGGCGCTCACTCCTCGTTACAGAAGCAGGACGACGCACAGGATTCCGCCAAGAACCCTGTGCGGAACGTGACTTGAACGCACAGAGGAAGGATTCACTCCATGAAGCCCACCAAGGTCGCCGCGGTAGTCGCCGGTTCGCTGATGGCCCTGGGTGCCGCCGCGCCCGCCATGGCCTCCGAGGCGCTGACCCCCACCAGCCTGAACGGTGGACTCGAAGCGATCGCCGCCAACGGGCTCAAGAGCGACATGCTGAGCAGCACCACGGACGGCTCCCCGGTCCAGACCGTCACGAAGGCGGCCGAGCAGCTGAACACCGCCACCAAGGGCGCCCCGCTGCTCGGTGGCCTCCCGGTCCCCGGCGGTCTGGGCGGCTGACGTCACCTCAGCACCATCTGCCCCACGGGCACTTACGGCGGACTCCGTGCCGCTGTTCCTCACGGTCGGCTGATCGAATGATTTTCTGATCAGCTGCCGTGTGGCCTCGGCTGTACGCCGGGCGTCGACCCATACCTTTTGGCCGATCCCCCTTGAACGTCGGTGCGGATCAGGCCGGTCGGAGCGAGGGGGGATCCTCGCCGGTCTCTCCCTTTCTCCAGAGGAAGAGCGGTATGCGGTCCATCATCAGCAGGAAAGTACTCACCGCGGCTGCAGCGACCGGCATCCTGTCGCTGACCGGCGGATTCGCCCTGGCCGCGAACTCCCACGCGGGTTCGGGCGACGGGCCCGGCTCCCGTACGGCAGGCCGTGCCCACGCCACCGTTCCGGCGGACGTCTGCGGCAAGACCACGGAGCTCGGCGGCGTCGTCGCGGCAGCCGTCGGAGACCTCTGCAACCAGGCGGAGGAACCCGACGGCTACGGCGAGGGCCCGGGCGGATACGGCGAGGAGCAGCCGGGTCACCCGACGGGTCACCCCACGGACCACCCGACCGGTTACCCGACGGACCATCCCACGGGTCACCCGACCGACCACCCGACGGGGCACCCCACCGGTCATCCCACGGGCCACCCGACCGGTCACCCGACCGACCACCCGACGGGGCACCCCACCGGTCATCCCACGGGCCACCCGACCGGTCACCCGACCGGTCACCCGACCGGTCACCCGACCGGTCACCCGACGGGGCACCCCACCGGTCATCCCACGGGCCACCCGACCGGTCACCCCACCGGTCACCCGACCGGCCATCCCACGGGCCACCCCACGGGTCACCCGAGTGGTCACCCCACCGGCCACCCGAGTGGTCACCCCACCGGTCACCCCGGCGGCCACCCGAGCGGTCACCCCACGGGTCACCCGACCGGTCATCCCACGGGCCACCCGACCGGTCACCCGACCGGTCACCCGACCGGCCACCCCACCGGCCACCCCACGGAGCACCCCACCGATCACCCGACCGAGCACCCCACCGGCACGCCGACCTGTGAGAAGCCCGGTCACGGTGGTGGTCCGCACGACTGTGGGGAGCTGCCGAACACCGGTATGGAGACCGAGCTCATGGGCGCGGGTGCGATCAGCGCCGCGCTGATCATCGGCGGTGCCGTCGTCTACCTCCGCGGCGGACGGCTCGCCCGCCGGCACTGACGTCCCGAGCGCCGGCCACGCGTCAACCCGGGCCCTCGCCTTCACCGGTGAGGGCCCTGCGCGTTGCTGCTAATGGGTTAGTCCCGCGACGTTTCGGCCAAGGGGCTCGTTCTCCTCGTATGACTCTGCGTTCTCACGCGGGCATGGGTCTCCTCATGACCGCGCTCGCCTCCGCCGCCCTGGCCTCTCCCGCCGCCGCCGTCGAGGCACCGGTGATCGTCCCGCTCCAGGGCCTCGACCCGGTGCTGCCGATGGACGCGCCGACCGTGGCGACCGGCGTTCCCGTGCCGATGCCCGGCGCGCCCACCGGCTTCCAGAAGGGCCTCGGTTCGCTCCCGGACCTCGCGCTGCCGAGCGTCCCGCTCACCGGCACCGTGCCGGAGACGATCGTCGACGCTCCGCTGCCCGAGCTCCTCAAGGGCAGCGAGCCCGGTCGCGCGCTGCTCAGCAACCCGCACTCGGAGATGAAGGCGGCCACCCCGGGCGCCGTCGTGGGCAACCCGGTGGAGGCCCCGCGCGGCAACGGGCTCGCCGGGCTCCCCGACCTGGCCAAGCCCCAGATCGGTCTGCTCACCCCGGTGCTCAGCGGGGCTCTCGACCCGCAGCTGGGTCTGGCCCCGGACGCGCACTGAAGGACCGCGCTTGTGTTCGACCGTTCGCCAGGTGGGTGAAGACACGATTCTTCCCCGCCACCCCAAGGGTTTTCGGTCGTTGCAAGAGAAGGCTTGTCGCATGGCCGCGGCCCGCGGGCCGAAGACGTCCCGTCGTATCCGGCGGCGGACGCATTCGTTCCGCGGGCCATTTTTTCGGTTTTCCTTCTTCCCTTTCGGCTCAATGCCCGTGACCCCTTCCGGGGATCTGCGTTGAACGGAAGTGACGGCCGTGATTCCTGCGGTCGCTTTCCAGTCCAAGGAGTTCTTGATGTCTCGCATCGCGAAGGCTGCCGCTGTTCTCGCCGGCACGGGTGCCGTTGCCCTCAGCGGAGCCGGCCTGGCCGTCGCCGACGCCGGCGCCGAGGCCGTCGCCGCCCACTCGCCCGGTGTCGCCTCCGGCAACGTCGTGCAGGTCCCGGTCCACGTCCCGGTCAACCTCTGCGGCAACACCGTCAACGTGATCGGTCTGCTGAACCCGGCGTTCGGCAACACCTGCATCAACGCCGACGGTGGCCACGGCAACGGTGACGGCGGCTACGGCGGCTGATCCCCCGCTTCACAACGGATGTCCCCCCGGCCCGGCGGCCGGGGGGACATCCGTGTGCGGGGGGTCAGGCGTACCGGTAGATCCGGCTGTGGTCGAACATCGACGCCGGGGTCACGCCCCAGGGCGCCATCGGCTCGTGCCGGGCGGCGACCTTGCGGTACTGCGCGTCGCCGAGCGGCGGCGGCTCCGCCGGCAGATAGGCGGCCCCGGGGTTCCGCTGCTGCCAGCGCGACCAGACGAGGTCGACGAAGGAGTGGTGCAGCCAGAAGACCGGGTCGTTCACGGAGCCGCCGCCGAGCATCAGGCCGCCGACCCAGCGGTGCACCCGGTTGTGGATGCGGAACCGCTCGTTGCCCCGGCCCGGCGCCCAGCCCTCCAGGGCGTTGCGGAAGCCGGTGGCGCTCGTCGAGTTCCAGGGCGCCGCGTCGTACACCCGCTCGCGCATCACCTCGTCGAGCTGGGCGGCCGTGGGGAGGCTGATCGGGTCGCGGGGGCGGCCGAAGTCCCTGGTCAGGTAGCGGCTGTCGGTCATCGACTGGGTGATCGTCCAGTGCCCGGCGGACTGCGCGAAGGGGCCCGTCATCACCTGGAGGTCGGCCCGGCGTCCGTTGCCGCCCATGAAGTCCTCGCGCCAGATCGAGGACGCCGGGGAGTTGTCCCGGGTCCAGTCCCAGTACGGCACGGAGACCGTCGGGTCGATCCGGCGCAGCGCCGTCTCGAACTCGAGCAGGAACTTCCGGTGCCAGGGCAGGAAGCTCGGCGTCATGTGGGCGATCCGCAGCCGGCCCTCCCCGTCGGCCGTGTAGTGGTCGATGTGCGTGCGGACGAAGCGGTCGTACGCGCCGGTGCGCTTGAGCTCCAGGACGGCGGCGACGAACTTGCGGCGCTCGGCAGCGGTCAGATCGCGCTGGTTCTTACGCGTGTACACCACGCGGGCTCCCTCCCGTCGGGTCGGTGACGCCGTGGGCGGCCGCGAGCGGGGAGAGCCGGGCGGTGCCCAGCTCGTCCACGGCCGCGCGGGTGGCCGCCAGGGGCGTCGGGCAGGACTCGTAGTGGTCGATCGGGGTGACGTAGCCGCCGTCGGCGCAGCGCATCAGATGCAGCGGCCGGCCGTCGACGAGGGCCGTCGGCTCACCTCCGGGGCCGGAGAAGCCCAGCAGGCGACGGCCCCGGTACATCTCGTCGAAGGCGTGCGGATCGCGGGTGCCCCCGTATTCCGGTCGGATCGCGATGCGGCCGAGCGCCCCGCCCGTGAAGGCGGTGACGGCAAGGGCGAACAGGGACCGCAGTGCGACGCGGCGCGGGACGATCATCAGTGATCTCCTGGTGGTCGGCTTATGCCCTCAGGGCACAACGATGAAAACCCGCGTTCGTTGCGGCGGAAATGCCAGCGGCGTGAATGTCGGCCGTTCGGGTGAAATCGGCGCGGGGAAAGGGTGGTCGGCGCATTAGCATCCGGTTGCATGACCACTTCCAACGTCGTCTCCTCGGCGCGCAGCGCCTCTCCGCTGGGAACTCTCACGGTGATTCCGTGGGCGAGCGAGCCCTCCGCCGACTCGGCGGGAACGCCGTTCCTGATGGCCTATTCGCTCGGTGACGGCCGGGACGGTCCCGAGGCCGGTCAGCAGGCGATGCGCGCGGCCCTGGAGTCGATGAACCTCTCGGTCGGCGACCGGCTCTTCGACCTGGAGAAGGACGCCGGGATCAACGCCACGCTGCTCGTCGAGGGCGGCTCCGCCGTGCTCACGCTGCCCTTCCTGAAGGTGCAGTGCCCCGTGCCCGACGAGTGGCAGGCGGCCGCCCGCGAGCAGGGCAAGGTCTACTTCCTCTGCTCCGTACGGCCCTGGTCCGAGGGCGTGCCCGGACAGCCCGTCGACGAGGCGGTGCTGCGGGCCTTCGTCTCGGCCGAGGAGACGCTCGCCGACTGCGCGCACGTCCTGCTGCCGGTCCGCCGCATCCAGGGCTGAGCGGAAGGAGCCGCGTCATGGCGACGGTGAACGTACACGGCGGGGTGCCGGGTCAGCGGCAGGACGAGACCGCGCGGGAGACCGCCGGGCCGATCGGTGCGAGCCGGGCCCTGGCCTGGCTGCTGGTCGTCACCGGCGCGGCGGGCGTGCTCTCCGGTTGGGTGATCACGATCGACAAGTTCCTGCTCCTGGAGGACCCCGGCTTCCAGCCCGGGTGCAGCCTGAACCCGGTCGTTTCCTGCGGGAACATCATGAAGAGCGCCCAGGCGTCGGTGTTCGGCTTCCCGAACCCGATGCTCGGGCTCGTCACGTACGCCGTCGTCGTCGCCGCCGGTGCCGGGCTCCTCGCCGGGGCCCGCTACCGGGGCTGGTTCTGGCTCGGCCTCAACGCCGGGATGCTCTTCGGGGTCGGCTTCTGCACCTGGCTGATGTACCAGTCGCTGTACGAGATCAACTCGCTCTGCCTGTGGTGCTGCCTGGCCTGGACGGCCACCATCACCATGTTCTGGTACGTCACCGCGCACAACGTCCGCGAGCGCGTGCTGCCCGCCCCGGCGGCGCTGCGGACCTTCCTCGGCGAGTTCACCTTCGCCCTGCCCGTCCTGCACATCGGGATCATCGGGATGCTGATCCTGACCCGCTGGTGGGACTTCTGGACGAGCTGACGTGAGCCGACCCCCCGCCCGGCTCCCCTGGTCGACCTGGCCGCGAGCAGCACTGACCGTGCTGCTCGCGGCCGTTGCCGTCCTCCTGCTCGTGACCGACCGGATCGTGCCCGGCCGGCACGGCGGGACGGAGAGCGCGCCCGGGCGACAGCCGCTGCCGGGCGTCCCGTCGGGGTTCTTCACCGGCTCCGACGAGGCCGGGGTGCGGCGGATCGCGCAGGTGCAGGCCTGGCTCGGCGGGGACTCGCTGACCGTCGGCCACACCTATCTGCCGGGCGACCGCTGGTCCAACATCGAGGGGCATCCGGCGCTCTTCGGGCCCTGGGCGCGCTGGAAGGCCGAGCGGCCGGGGCGGCTCTTCGTGCTCAACGTGCCGCTGCTCGACCGCAACGAGGCCGGGCTGCCGGACACCGAGGTGCGGGCCGGGCTGCGGCGGGGCGCGGACGGCGCCTTCGACGGGCACTTCCGGACGCTGGGGGAGCGGCTGGTGGCGCAGGGCCTCGGCGACGCGGTCCTGGTGCTCGGCTGGGAGATGAACGGCACGACGTACAGCCATCGCTGCCGGCCGGACCCGACGGCCTGGAAGGCGTACTGGAGGCGGGTGGTGGGGGTGCTGCGCGGGGTGCCGGGGCAGCGGTTCCGTTTCGACTTCACCCCGAGCCGGGGTCTCGACGCCATCCCGTGGCCGCACTGCTACCCGGGCGACGACGTCGTCGACATCATCGGGATGGACGCCTACGACCAGCCCGCCGGGCTCTCCTTCGAGGAGCAGGTGTACGAGGAGTACGGGCTCGCGCACCACGTGCGGTTCGCGGCGGCGCACGGCAAGCCGGTCTCGTACCCGGAGTGGGGGCTGTTCAGGAACGGGGACAACCCGGCGTACGTACGGGGGATGCTGGACTGGTTCGCGATGTACCGGCCCGCGTACCAGACCGTCACCGACTACTGCCCGCACGGGGTGTGGCAGTGCGGCGCCAATCCGGAGTCGGCGCGGATCGTCAGGGGTGCGCTTGGACCCGGGCCGTCAGGCCGGTCTTGAGGGTGTCGACCGCGCCGTCCATGAGGGCGACGAGGTCGTCGGTGCGGCCGCGCTCGGCCCAGTACAGGAGTGCCTCGCGCAGGGCGCCGAGGGCCGACGCCGTGAAGATCCGTACCTCCAGGTCGTCGGCGTCCCGGCCGGTGCGGTCGGCGATCGCGCGGGCCAGGCGGCGGCCGGACTCCGCAGTGGTCTCGGTGAGCCGGGCGCGGACCGCGGGGATCTCCGCCATGAGCCGGGCCCGCAGCAGGGTGTCCTCGGGCTCCTCGGCGAGGGAGGCGCGGACGGCTTCGAGGACGACCGCCCGGAGCGAGTCGAGCGGTTCCTCGGCGGCGGGGCGGGCGCGCAGCCGGGCTTCGAGTTCCTCGTCGTTCTCGGCGGTGACGAGGATGTCCTCCCGGACCGGGAAGTAGCGCACGACCGTGGAGGGGGAGACCTCGGCGGCCGCGGCGATGCGCTCGGTGGTGGTGGCGTCCCAGCCCTGCTCGGCGGCGAGCCGGTAGGTGGCCTGCCGGATCGCCGCGCGGGTCTTCGCCTTCTTGCGTTCGCGCAGGCTCATGGACCTCATTGTCCCAGGTCAGGCGGACTGGTCAGGCGTGCTGGTACGCCACGAGCGAGATGCCGACGTAGTGGACGATGAAGGCCGCGAGGGTCAGCGAGTGGAAGACCTCGTGGAAGCCGAACCAGCGCGGCGAGGGGTTCGGGCGCTTGATGCCGTAGATGACGCCGCCCGCGCTGTAGAGCAGTCCGCCGACGATCACGAGGACGAGGACGGCGATGCCGCCCGCGCGCATGAAGTCGGGCAGGAAGAAGACGGCGGCCCAGCCCATCGCGATGTAGCAGGGCGTGTACAGCCAGCGAGGGGCGCCGACCCAGAAGACGCGGAAGGCGATGCCGGCGGCGGCCGCGGCCCAGACCGCCCACATGAGCGGCTTCGCCGTGGAGTCGGGGAGCAGCAGCAGGGTGAGCGGGGTGTAGGTGCCCGCGATGATCAGGAAGATGTTCGCGTGGTCGAGGCGCCGGAGCACGGCCTCGGCGCGCGGGCCCCAGGTGCCGCGGTGGTAGAGCGCGCTGATGCCGAAGAGCAGGCAGGCGGTGAGGACGTAGATCCCGCAGGCGATGCGGGCGCGGGGGGAGTCGGAGAGGGCGACGAGGGTGAGGCCCGCGACGATCACGGCGGGGAACATGCCCGCGTGCAGCCATCCTCTGAGCCGGGGCTTCGTCGGGAGTGGCACGGTGCGCTCGATCGGGGTCACTTCCGGCGTGGCTGCAGTCATGGGACGGAATCCTAGCTACGCCCCCGTAGGTCCCGGATATGAGTGGCGATGCTCACGTGTGCACCCCCCTGGACATATGGGCGGATCCATCGGATGATCAAATGAGTGCGGTCGGCACCGGATGAGCAGCTACGAAGCATCCGGGTCGCGGCCCCCACGGGGCATACATCTAAAAAACCCCTCTTCAAGGAGCAATCGTGGCGCGCGACAACGCGGCTCCCACCGTCCCCACCCAGCACCAGGAGCTCGTCTCCTGGGTGAACGAGATCGCCGAGATCACCCAGCCGGACAGCATCGTCTGGTGCGACGGGTCCGAGGCCGAGTACGAGCGCCTGTGCGAGGAGCTCGTCGCCAAGGGGACCTTCAAGAAGCTCGACCCGGCCAAGCGCCCGAACTCGTACTACGCCGCCTCCGACCCGTCCGACGTCGCGCGCGTCGAGGACCGGACCTTCATCTGCTCCGAGAAGGAGGAGGACGCGGGCCCGACCAACCACTGGAAGGCCCCGGCGGAGATGAAGGACGTCTTCGCGGGTGAGAAGGGCATCTTCCGCGGCTCCATGAAGGGCCGCACCATGTACGTCGTGCCCTTCTGCATGGGCCCGGTCGGCTCGGAACTCTCCGCCATCGGCGTCGAGATCACCGACTCCGCGTACGTCGCCGTCTCCATGCGCACCATGACCCGCATGGGACAGGCCGTCCTCGACGAGCTCGGCACCGACGGCTTCTTCGTCAAGGCCGTCCACACCCTCGGCGCCCCGCTCGCCGAGGGCGAGGCCGACGTGCCGTGGCCCTGCAACACCACCAAGTACATCTCGCACTTCCCCGAGAGCCGCGAGATCTGGTCGTACGGCTCGGGCTACGGCGGCAACGCCCTGCTCGGCAAGAAGTGCTACGCGCTCCGCATCGCCTCCGTCATGGCGCGTGACGAGGGCTGGCTCGCCGAGCACATGCTCATCCTCAAGCTGACCCCGCCGCAGGGCGAGGCCAAGTACGTCGCCGCCGCCTTCCCGTCCGCCTGCGGCAAGACCAACCTCGCCATGCTGGAGCCGACCGTCCCCGGCTGGACCGTCGAGACCATCGGCGACGACATCGCCTGGATGCGCTTCGGCGAGGACGGCCGCCTCTACGCGATCAACCCCGAGGCCGGCTTCTTCGGCGTCGCGCCCGGCACCGGCGAGCACACCAACGCCAACGCCATGAAGACCATGTGGGGCAACTCCGTCTTCACGAACGTCGCGCTCACCGACGACGGCGACGTGTGGTGGGAGGGCATGACCGAAGAGGCGCCCAAGCACCTCATCGACTGGAAGGGCAACGACTGGACGCCGGAGTCCGAGACCCCGGCCGCCCACCCGAACGCCCGCTTCACCGTCCCGGCCGGGCAGTGCCCGATCATCGCGCCGGAGTGGGAGGACCCGAAGGGCGTGCCGATCTCGGCGATCCTCTTCGGCGGCCGCCGCGCCTCCGCCGTCCCGCTGGTCACCGAGTCCTTCGACTGGAACCACGGCGTCTTCCTCGGCGCGAACGTCGCCTCCGAGAAGACCGCCGCCGCCGAGGGCAAGGTCGGCGAGCTGCGCCGCGACCCCTTCGCCATGCTGCCGTTCTGCGGCTACAACATGGGCGACTACATGGCCCACTGGGTCAAGGTCGGCGCCAACGCGGACGCCGCGAAGCTCCCGAAGATCTACTACGTGAACTGGTTCCGCAAGAACGACGCCGGCAAGTTCGTCTGGCCCGGCTTCGGTGAGAACAGCCGCGTCCTGAAGTGGATCGTCGAGCGCCTCGACGGCAAGGCCGAGGGCGTCGAGACCCCGATCGGCATCCTGCCGACCGCCGAGTCCCTGGACACCGAGGGCCTCGACCTGCCGGCCGAGGACCTGGAGTTCCTCCTCAAGGTCGACCGTGACGTGTGGCGCGAAGAGGCCGCCCTCGTCCCCGACCACCTGAACACCTTCGGCGACCACACGCCGAAGGAGCTGTGGGACCAGTACAACGCGCTCGTGGAGCGCCTCGGCTAGTCCCCCACGAACTCGTGGTGGGTTGCCCCGAACTACCGCCCTGACCAGTGGGGTCACGACGGCTCATCACGACGCAACCGGCCCCCGGAGCCCCCTCAGGCTCCGGGGGCCGGCGCATGTGCGCTGCTAGATGCCCCGCTCCTCGATGTACCGCGTGTGGATCTCCTGGCGGATCGCCTCCTCGTCCCTGAGGGCGACGGCGATGGCCGTCGTCTCCTCGTGGAGCGCGGTCAGCTGCCGTTCGAGATGGGCCTCCGGCGGCTCGGCTCCCGGCGTGAACCGCGACCACCACCGTGTCCTTACGAAGGTGTCGACCGCCTCCGGGACGTCCTGCCGCACCGCGCGCGCCAGCACGTGCAGGTGCTCCGGGTCGCTCACCCAGCCCGGTTCGAGCAGGGCCTCGATCAGGGTGTCGAGCTCGGTGAGCCGCTCGCGGGCGGACGGCGGCAGCTCCGCCTCGGCCAGGTACGCGCGCAGGGTCGCGAAGTCGGCCCGCAGTGCGTCGAGTTGCTCGTCCGCGGACGGGAAGCTCGGGGTGTCGGGCCGCTCGGGCGGGGCGATCAGCGCCCCCGCCGCGTACAGCCCCCCGATCACCAGCGGCCAGAGCCCTCCCGCGGCGCCGGTGAGGGTGATCCCCACCCCGGCCAGACCGCAGACGCTGCCGGTGATGTTCTTGCGGGACTCGACGTACCCGAACAGGCGGCTACTGGTACCCACGGATCTCCTCGAAGGCGCCGTCGAGCGAACCCTTGGTGGCGTCGAAGAGCCTTCCGCCGGTCAGGCCCGCGATGTGGTCGAGCTCGCCCCGGTCGGAGTCCCCGAAGAGGATCGGGAAGACCGGCGTGCGCTGCTGCGCGGCCGGGAGGGAGCGGTAGAAGGTGTCGAAGGCGGCCGCCGGATCGCCGTCGGTGTTCTCCCCGTCCGTCATCAGGACGATCGAGGTGAAGCTGTCGGAGGGTGTCCTGCCGTTCGGGGCCTTTCCGAGGAAGCGGTACGCCTCCTGGAGGCTGGAGTAGATCGCCGTGCCGCCCGAGGCCGAGAGCTTCCCGGCGTCGGATCGGATCGCGTCGAGCGCCGCCTTCGGGGAGGCCGGGTCGACCGTGCGCGTACGGACCTCCCCCTGCTTCACCGAGGAGCCGAAGGGCATCAGGGTCACCTCCTCCCGGTCCCGGAAGTCGCCGGTCAGCTCGGCGAGCGCCGACTTCAGCCGGTCGAGCCGCTCGCCGCCCATGGATCCCGAGGTGTCGAGCACGTACACCGTGCGGGACGGCCGGCGCAGGGTGTTGTCGTACGCGTCGAGCAGACCGTCGGCGACCGCCCGGCTGCCCGGGAACGGCAGCTCGCGGCGCGGGTCACGGGCGAGCGCGGAGGCCGGGCGGACCCCGGCGACGACCGGGCGGCGCAGCGTCGTCTCGGTGATCCGCCGCTGGGCGCCCGGGGTGCGCAGGTACGTGGTGAGCCGGGCCGCCGCCTCCTTCGCCTCCGGGCGGGCTGAGGTCAGCAGGGTGAGCGGGTAGTCGGCGGTCACGACACCGTCGGACGGCCGGATCACGGTCAGCTTCTCGGGCGCGGACAGCAGCACGGACTCGTAGTTCACGAGCGCGTCGACGTCCGTGCGGCGGGTGTACGCGGTGGCGAGCCAGCCGGAGGAGCCCGAGGTCAGCTTCTGGCCCGTGAAGAACTCCTTGAGCTTCGGGGTGGCCTTGCGCACGTCCGCCTCGGTCAGCGCGGACTGGGCCCCGGAGAGCCCGGAGGCGACCGACACGAGCGCGGAGAAACCGGAGTTGGAGCGCTTCGGGTCCGTCATGCCGTACGTCAGCTTCCCGTCGGCGACCGCCCGGTGCAGCTGCGACCAGGTCACCTTCGCCGGGTCCCAGCCGAGCCGGGCGACCGTGGCGGGCCGCACGCCGAGCGCCACCGGCGAGGTCATGACCGGCGTCTCGTTGGTGATCTTCTTCGCTGTGTCGGGGCGGAGCCGGAGGTAGTCGTTCGAGGAGAGCCAGACCGCGTCGTAGCCCTTGTCCGCCTCGCCGGACGCGATCCGCTCGACCGCGTCCAGGGTGCCGACGTAGGTGGGGCGGACGGTGACGCCGGTCGCCTCGGCGGCCTCGTCGAGGACGGGGCCCATGTCGGCGAGCTCGGAGGAGGCGAGGACCCGGAGGGTGCCGGCCTTGTACTCCATGCCCTGCTGGTCGGGGCGGTCGCCGCCGCTGTTGCCGCCGTTGCCACCGCCGTCTCCGCCGGAGCAGGCGGTGGCGAGGAGGGCCACGGCGAGGAGGGCGGTGGTGGTGCGGGCGGCGCGGGTGACCGTGCCGGCTGTCGTGCGGCGCAGCCGGGCGGTGACGCGGCGGGTCGCGCTCGGGGTGGTGTGGTTCACGAGAGGCCACCCTCCAGGGCGCCGTTGCGGCGGCTGCGGTCCAGGTGGGCGCTCGCCTCCTGGAGTTCGGCCGTCAGGGACTCGACGGTCGCCGCCATCGACTCCGTCGCCCGCACCTTGTACGTGTCGATGGCGTCGAGCGTCCGGTAGATCTGCTGGAACGCGGTGCGCAGCGTCTCCGCGCCGACCGCCGGGTCCGCCGCGATCCGCTGGATCTCGCCGGCCTGCCGGTCGAGCATCTCGGCGTTGGTCCGGACGATCTCCTCGGTCGTCTGGCGCAGAGCGATCACCTGTTCGGTGACCTTCCGCTGGTTCTGGAGCGCCGAGGCGAGCATCACCGCGATCCGCAGGGCCTGCAGGGTCGTCGTCGCGGCCCGGTCGACGCCCTTGATCAGCTCGTCGTTGTTCCGGCGGACGACGTCCATCGCCAGGTATCCCTGGGCGCAGACGGCGAGCTGGGTCAGCAGGTCCTGGTGCTTCTGCCGGACCGGGAAGAGGACGTCGGCGCGGAGCGCGTCCGCCTGCGCCGGGTCGGGGGTGTGGGCGATGCGCTCCTCCACGGCCGCGTCGAGCGCGTCGGTGAGCACCGCGTACTCCTGGAGCTTGCCCATGGTCTCCCACAGCCGGCCCCGCTCGGTCTGCAACGCGGCGTTGTCGCGGCGCAGTTCGTCCTGGCCGCCGCGCAGTGCGTCGACGATCCGGTTCAACGTGGCCTGCGAGGAGGCGTACTTGGCGACGTGGTCGCGGAACCTGTTGCCGCCGGGCAGCTTCGAGAGCAGGCCCTTGAAGCCCTTGCCGGGGGTGTCGCGGGGATCCAGGTCCTCGACGGTGCGCCGGAGTTCGACGAGGGAGGAGCCGACCCGGGTCTGGGCGTCGCCGCCGCCCGCGCCCTCGCCCAGGGAGCGGATCGTGCGGTCCAGCATGCGGTTCGACTGGTTCGCGGCGGAGCGGATCTCGCCCGCGCCGAGCGCCGCGATCTCGCCGATGCGGCCGGCGAACTCGGGGGAGCGCGGGTCGAGTCCGGACAGCGAGCCGACGTACTCGTCGGCCCGGCGGGACATCTCCGTACGGACCGACTCGTCCAGCGGCACCAGGCCGGAGGCCTGCTCGGCGCGGACGGCCGGCACGGGCTCGGGCGGGGTGAGGACGAGCGGGGCCTCCTGGTCGGGTGGGGTCAGGGACATCGTTCTTCTCGGATCGGCGGGCGTGGTCATGCGGTGTCCCCCTGGTCACGGGCCCGCAGCGCCATCTCGTGCAGCACCTTGCCGGTGGGCACGGGCGCCTGGCGGACTCCGGTCAGCGTCTGGTTGAGGTAGGTGGAGTAGCCGTCGGTCGCGGCGGTGAACTCGCTCGCCGCGCCCTGCGGACGGAAACCGTGGCGGACCGCGAGCTTGCGCAACTCGGGGTCGGTGGAGAGGAGTTCGCCGAGCTTGCGGCCGCCGTCGGTGAGCGGTACGAGGGTGTGGTCGCTGTTGACCGTGGTGTCCGGGTAGAGGACGACCAGGTCGCCCATCGGGCGTCCGGCGAGCAGCTGGGAGGCGACCTGCGACTCGTACACGAGGACGAGCGGGTTGCCGACACCGCTGACGAAGTCCCGGAAGGGCGCGTCCGAACTCGACTGCTGGGCGCCCTGCACCTGGACGAGCTTGTGCATGAGCGGGGCCGTGCGGGTCACGGCGGCCTTGTCGCCCGCGACCCGTCCGCCGTCGGCGACGTAGCTCGCGGCGGCGAGGTAGAGGGCGCCGGAGCTGGAGGCGACCGGGTCGGTGGAGGTGATGAAGAGGGTGCCGCTCAGCTCGGCGTGTCCGGCGGAGCCCTTCAGCTGCTGCCAGGTCCGGTCGGCGCGGGCCGCCGCGAGGTAGGCGTCCATCTTGAGGGTGCCGCTCGTGCCGCGCGGGCCGAGGGCCGCCAGGCCGTTGGCGGCGAGGACCTGCGCGGCGGCGCTGTGCGCGACGACGACGAGCGGCGAGTAGAACGGCCGCAGCGGGGTGCCGGCCGCCTTGTCCTTCGTCTTCTGCTGCGCCTTCGCGCGCAGTTCGTCGGCCGGGCCCTTGGAGGACGGGAAGGCGAAGTCGTAGCCGTCGAGCGGCAGTTCCTCCATGTCCCAGGACCCGGAGGTCTCGGTGGTCACGGTGAAGCCCTTGGCGGCCAGGGCCTTCACGACCTGTGGATCGGCGAAGAACTCGGCCTTCTCCGATCCGATGACTCCTCGCACGGTCTTCGTTGCCGTGTCTGTGTCCTTGTCGCCGCCCGTCACGAGGACGGCGGCCACGCCGCCGAGGAGCAGGACGGCCAGGACGATTCCCAGGATGCGTCTCACGCGGGCAGCGTGCTCGCGGAAACCCACGTTCCAGGGGGAGTTGGGTGTACGGGGGGTGAAGGAGCGATCCCGGTACCGAACCGGAGCGGGGGGCTCCTGGTGGGTGGGTGGCGCCCGGTCCGCGTGGTTCGTGCCACGCGGACCGGGGCCGTCAGGGGGTGGCGGCTGCGGCCAGGGTGGGTTCCTCGGCCAGCGCCGCGGTGTGCGCGTCCATGCGCCCGGCGGCGAGGATCGCGGCGGCCGTGTCGGCCCGGGAGGCGGCGACGACCAGGGCGCGGCCCGCGAGGGCGTGCGCCCTGCGGTGCAGCTCCTGCGCGGACGCGTGGCTCAGCCCGGCGTGCCGCGCGGGCGGTGCGCCGCGCAGCCGTGCCACCTGCCGGGCGATGAGCTCGCCGGCCTCCGTGTCGCCGAGCTCGTCGGTGACGGCGAGCAGGGCGGCGAGGTGTCCGGCGAGCTGGATGTCCAGCTCTTCCTCGCGGGAGCGGTGCGGGTACGTGTCCTGGGCGTCGTCGGCCATCCGGTGGACCGACTTCGTGCGGATCGGTTCGTACATGGGATGGCCTCCTGGGGTGCTATGAAGGCCATCCTAGCTTAGATTCAATCTAAAGTTGAGTGATGTCCGGACTCTGGGACCGGGGCGAACCGGACCGGTCGCTACCGGGTCGGCCCCGGTTCAGGGCTGGCTGTAGCCGTCCAGGAAGCGGCCGATCCGCGTCACCGCGTCCGCCAGATCCGCGGCCGTCGGCAGCGTGACGATCCGGAAGTGGTCGGGCTCGTGCCAGTTGAAGCCCGTCCCGTGCACGACCATGATCTTCTCGGCCCGCAGCAGGTCCAGGACCATCTGCCGGTCGTCCTTGATCTTGTAGACGTTCGGGTCGAGACGCGGGAAGAGGTACAGCGCGCCCTTCGGCTTCACACACGTCACGCCCGGGATCTGCGTGAGCAGCTCGTACGCCGTGTCCCGCTGCTCCAGGAGCCGCCCGCCCGGCAGCACCAGATCGTCGATCGACTGCCGGCCCTGGAGCGCGGCGGCCACCGCGTGCTGCGCCGGCATGTTCGCGCAGAGGCGCATGTTGGCGAGGATCGTGAGGCCCTCGATGTACGAGGTGGCGTGGTGCTTCGGGCCGCAGACCGCGAGCCAGCCGGAGCGGAAACCCGCCACCCGGTAGTTCTTGCTCATCCCGTTGAAGGTGAGGCAGAGCAGGTCGGGGGCGATCGCCGCGGTCGGGGTGTGCGTGGTGCCGTCGTAGAGGATCTTGTCGTAGATCTCGTCCGAGCAGACGACCAGGTTGTGCCGCCGGGCGATCTCCGTCAGCGAGCGGAGCATCTCGTCGTCGTAGACGGCACCCGTCGGGTTGTTCGGGTTGATGATCACGATCGCCTTGGTGCGGTCGGTGATCTTCCGCTCGATGTCCGCGAGGTCCGGCATCCAGTCCGCCTGCTCGTCGCAGCGGTAGTGCACGGCCGTACCGCCCGCGAGCGAGACCGAGGCGGTCCACAGCGGATAGTCGGGGGCCGGGACGAGGACCTCGTCGCCGTCGTCGAGGAGCGCCTGCATCGCCATCTGGATCAGCTCGGAGACGCCGTTGCCGAGGTAGATGTCCTCGACGGAGAGCGGGATGCCCTTGGTCTCGTAGTGGCTCATGATCGCGCGGCGGGCCGAGAGCAGCCCCTTCGCGTCGCCGTAGCCGTGCGCCTCGGAGAGGTTGCGGAGCACGTCCTCGAGGATGGCCGGCGGACACTCGAAGCCGAAGGCGGCGGGATTGCCCGTGTTCAGCTTGAGGATGCGATGACCCGCAGCCTCAAGCCGCATCGCCTCTTCGAGCACCGGACCCCGGATTTCGTAACAGACGTTGGCGAGCTTCGTGGACTGGATCACCTGCATGACGAGAGCTTACGGCGGGGGCGGCCGGGACGCCGAGTGTTTTGGGACACGTCGGACAGCCGGGCGGGTGGGACGGGGCTGCGGGGCGGGTGTGCGGCGGACCTGCGGGGCGGGTGCGGGGCGGGTGTGCGCCGGGTGTGACCCGGATCGCACGCACGGTGGCGTGCTCCCTACAATCCGGGCCATGAGCCACCACGACCCCGGAGCCGCCGGACCCCGGCGCGCCCGCCGCCGCCACGCCACCGCACGCCGGGGCCGCGGCGCGGTCTGGCTGCTCGCCGGGGGCGGCGTCACCGTCCTCGGAATCGCCGGCGCGCTGCTCGCCGGCGGCCTCGGCAAGAGCGGCGGCACGCGGTCCCCCGTCGACGACGGGGCGGACGGGCCGCCCGCGCTGATCCAGTCCGACCCGTCCGGCCCGTCCGCCGGGCCGTCGCAGGCCTCCGCCTCCCCGGGCGGCGCCACGTCCGTGCCCGGCCGCACGGGCACGACCGCGCCCGTCGTGAAGACCACGGCGACCACTGATCCGTCCGGGGCCGCGACCACCGCCCCGGACGCCGCTCCGACGGCCCGGCCGTCCGAAACCACCCCGGACTCCACTCCGACGGTGAAGCCGGGGAAGGGACGGGGCGCGGGGCACCGGCCCAGGTAGCTCGGGGCGGGGGAGGTCCCGGGCTCGGGATAGGTTGGCCCGTCATGTGGGCTTTCAGTGGTTCCGGATGCCGGTGGCTGGGCGCGGGCGGGTCGCTCGCCGTCGCCGTCGGCGGGTACGCGGCCGGCACCCTGCCGGTCCTCGGCGGCGGGCCGCTGTGGCAGCCGCGCGGCCCGGCGCTCACCGTCGCCGGCGCGGTCCTCGCGTACCTCGGCCTGACCCTGCTCGTCGCCGCCTGGTGGCGTTACGGCGTCCTCCTCGCCCGCGGCCTGCGCGACGGGGTCCTCACGACCCTCGCCTGCTGGACCGCTCCGCTGCTCCTCGCGCCGCCGCTGCACAGCGCCGACGTCTACAGCTACATCGCCCAGGGCGGGATGGTCCTGTCGGGCCACGACGTGTACGGGGCCGGGCCCTCCGTCCTCGGCCCCGGCGACCCCGGGGCCGACGCGGCGGCGAGCGTCGGCGGCAACTGGACCCACACGCCCGCGCCGTACGGGCCCGCCTTCCTGCTCCTCGCCGCGGCGGTCGTGAAGGCGACCGGCGGGGCGATCGTGCCCTCCGTCCTCGGCCTGCGGCTCGTCGCCCTCGCCGCGCTCGCCCTCATCGTGTGGGCGGTCCGCGGCCTCGGCGGCGGTGAGGGGGGCCTGTGGCTGGCCGCGCTCAACCCGCTGCTCCTCCTCCACGTCGTCGGCGGCATGCACAACGACGGGCTGATGATCGGCCTCATGCTCGGCGGCGTCCTCCTCGCCACGCGCGGGCGATGGGTGCTCGGCTCCGTCCTCGTCGGCCTCGCGATGATGGTGAAGTCGCCGGCGGCGGTGGCGCTGCTGTTCATCGGGGTGATGATCGCGCGCGGGGGCGGTGTACGGGGGCTGGTGAAGGGGCTGGTGCTGCCGGGGGCCGTGGCGGGGGCGGTGGCGGCGGGGGCGTCGGTACTGGCCGGGACGGGCTTCGGCTGGCTGCGGACGCAGGGCGTGGCCGGGGCCATCCACACGCCGCTGTCGCTGACGAGTGACCTCGGCCTTGGCCTCGGGGTGCTCCTCACCGGCGAGCCGGACCCGGTCAGGAGCGTCTTCCAGAAGCTGGGGCTCGTCGTGGCCCTTGCGGTGATCGTGGCGCTGGCGTGGCGGGCGTACCGGGGGCGGATCGATCCCGTGCTCGGCCTTGGACTGTCCTTGGTGGCGCTCGTCGTGCTGTCGCCGATGGTTCAGCCGTGGTACCTGCTGTGGGGGGCGGTCGTCGTCGCGGCGGTGGCTTGGCGGAGTCGGGCGGGGCGGGTGCTGGCGGTGCTGTCGGCGGCGCTGGTGTACGAGACGCAGCCGTCGGGGCACACGCCTTGGTACGGGTTCGTGCTCGCCGGGCTGGTTCTCGGGCTCGGGGTGTTGTGGGTGCGGCGGGAGCGGTGGGTGGGCGGCACGGTGGAGGGTGCCGTTCCCGTGGTTGCCGGGCGGTAGGGGCTCGGGCGCCTCAGCGAGTGCGGCGGATCGACCTCCCCGCCAGTACGTCCGTCCTCCTTCCGTCCTCCATGACGAACTTGCCGTCGATCAGGACGTGGGGGATGCCCACCGGGAGGGTGCGGGGGTTCTCGAACGTCGCGGCTGAGGCGATCGTCGTCGGGTCGAAGAGGACCAGGTCCGCCGTGTAGCCCTCCTTCACCAGGCCGCGGTCCGGGAGGCGGAGGCGGGCCGCGGGGCGGGAGGTGAGGTGGGCGACGCACTCCTCCAGGGTGAGGACGCCCAGTTCGCGTACGTACCGGCCCAGGTACTCCGGGAACGTGCCGTACGCGCGCGGGTGCGGCTTGAGGCCGTGGAGGATGCCGTCCGAGCCGCCCGTGTGCACCCGGTGGCGCATGATCGTCCGTACGTTCTCCTCGTGGCCCACGTGCTGGAGGATCGTCGTGCCCAGGCGGTCTTCCACGAGGAGGCGGTGGGCTGCGGGCCAGTCGGCCACTCGGGTGCCCACCTGGTCCGTCAGGGCCGGGTTGGTGACGCCCGCGACCTCGATCGTCTCCCAGCCGACCGGCACCCCGTGGCAGCCGTCCGAGCCGAGGTCCTCCAGGTGGTGCCGGATCCGTTCCGCCGTCGCCGGGTCGCGGAGGCGTTCCAGCGTCGCGTCCGGGCCGCCTTCGCTCGCCCAGCTGGGGAGCAGCGCGAGCAGGGTGGTGCTGCCCGGGGTGTACGGGTACGTGTCGAGGGTGATGTCGGCGCCCGCGGCGAGGGCCTCGTCGAGGAGGGCGAGGAGCTCCGGGGCCCGGCCCTCGTTGACGCCGAAGTTCATGGTGGCGTGGGCCAGGTGGAGGGCGCAGCCCGCCTCCCGGGTGAGCGTCACCATCTCCTGGTACGCGCGGAGCGCCCCCGCGCCGTACGAGCGGTGGTGCGGGCAGTAGTAGCCGCCGTACTCCGCCACCACCCGGCACAGCTCGGTGAGCTCGGCGTCCGGGGCGTACATCCCGGGCGTGTAGGTGAGGCCGGAGGACATGCCGACCGCGCCCTGTTCCAGGCCCTCGGCGACGAGCTGCCGCATGCGGTTCAGCTCGTGCTCGGTCGCCGGCCGGTCCTCCCAGCCCATCGCGTACATCCGGACCGTGCTCTGGGGGACGAGGTACGCGGCGTTCACGGCGATCCCCGCGTCGAGCCGGTCCAGGTACTCGCCGACCGTGCGCCAGTTCAGGTCGAGGCCGGAGCCGTCGCCGTTCCAGCCGGTGATCGCCCGGCGGACCTCCGCGAGCGTGCGGTCGTCGACGGGGGCGTACGACAGTCCGTCCTGGCCGAGGACTTCGAGGGTCACGCCCTGCGCGGCCTTCGCGCTGTGGTCCGGGTCGCGGAGCAGCGCGAGGTCGCTGTGGGCGTGCATGTCGATGAAGCCGGGGGAGAGGACGAGGCCCTCGGCGTCCAGGACGCGGCGGGCGGTGGGGCGCTGGCAGCCGGCCGCCGCGGCCTCCTTGACGATCGAGACGATCCGGCCGCCCTCGATCCCGACGTCGGCCCGGTAGGAGTCACCGCCGCTGCCGTCGACGACGTCCGCGTCGCGGAAGACGAGATCCATGCCCCTGTCCCTGTCTTCTAGAAGAAGGTGCGGATGTGGTCGATCACCGTGCCGTCCGCCTCGACGAGCGGGATCAGCTGCCACTTGTCGAAGATCGTGCACGGGTGGGACAGGCCCATGCCCACCCAGTCGCCGACCTCCAGGTCCGTGCCCGGTGCGGTGGCCAGCCAGGTGTGCTGGTCGGAGAGGCCCGTGACGGTGATGCCCGCCGCGGGGCGGATCTCACCCGTGCGGGCGTCCCGGACGACCTGCGCCTCGGGGAGGTGCAGGTCGTGGGCGGCGTCCCGCTTGCCCGCGTTGGTGAAGGCCTGCTCGTCGGTGGGCCGGGAGACGACCTGAGACCAGAGCCGGAACGCGGGCTGGAGGGCGCCCTCCTCGGGGATCCGGTTGAAGGGGGTGCGGTCGCGGTACTGGCCGTCGTCGTGCGAGACGTACGCGCCGGAACGCAGCAGCTTGAGGACGGGGAGGGACAGGCCGGGGATCTCCGCGAAGACGTCGGCGACCGTGTCGAACCACTCGCTTCCGCCCGCGCTCACCACGATCTCTCCGATGGCCGGGTCGAAGCGGCCGGCCTTGTCGAAGTCGGCCGCGAGCCCGACGAGCCGCTGAAGCCAGGCGCGCACCGAGTCGGCGTCGGCGCCGGGCATCGTGCCCTCGTAGCCGGCGACGCCGACGAGGCGCAGGGTGGCGGCGGCCGCGACCGCGTCGGCGACGGCCGTGCACTCCGCCTCCGTCCGTACGCCCGTACGCCCCTTCGCGCCGGCGGCCAGCTCGACGACCACGTCCACGGGGCGGACCGCGCCGGCCGCGCGCAGGGCCTCGTCCATGAGCTCGACGCCGCGCACCGAGTCGACGTAGCAGATGAAGCGGAAGTCCGGGTCTGCGTCGAGCTCGGCGGCGAGCCAGCGCAGGGCGACGGCGTCCACGAGCTCGTTGCCCAGGAAGATCCGGGAGATGCCGTGGGCGCGGTAGACGCGGGCCTGGTGGGGGACGGCGGCGGTGATGCCCCAGGCG
The DNA here is from genome assembly GCF_055602235.1 of Streptomyces sp. NPDC037410. Classification (NCBI taxonomy): domain Bacteria; kingdom Bacillati; phylum Actinomycetota; class Actinomycetes; order Kitasatosporales; family Streptomycetaceae; genus Streptomyces; species Streptomyces sp. NPDC037410. The sequence continues at coordinate 133,569 of NZ_JBVJWR010000009.1, forward strand.
CCGTGCTCCAGCTGGCGCTCGAAGAGCTGCGGGGCCATGGAGGTCTTGCCGTGCGGGGCGAAGGCGAGGCCGTGGCGTTCGGCGTAGGTCTCCAGGAGACGCAGGTTGTGCTCGACGGACTCGGCGGAGAGGGCGAGGACCGGGGTGGTGAAGCCGCCGGTGAAGAGGTTGCGCCGCTGGGCGGAGAGTTCGCCGACGGTCAGGCCCTCGGCGTCCGGGGGCAGGGCCTTGAAGCGGTGGTCGACGCGCTCGTTCGCCAGGTCGGGCATGAGGCCTCCTCATCGTGGGCGTTGCGGGATGTGCAACGCTCATTGCGCACAGTGCTCAAGGCTGTCTAACATCCGGGCCGAGGGCGGGTCAATGGACCCGTTCGAGCCACCACAGGGAGCCGACAGTGAGCGGACTCGCGCCCGCCGTGCCCTCCGCGCCGGATGTCGTCTGCGATGTCGTCTGCCTCGGTGAGTCCATGGTGACCTTCCTGCCCTCCCGGCCGGGCCGCCTCGCCGACGTCCCCTCCTTCACCCGCGCGATCGGCGGCGCGGAGTCCAACGTCGCCTGCGCGCTCGCCGCCGCCGGACACCGTGTCCGCTGGGTCGGCCGCGTGGGCCGCGACGGCTTCGGCGACCACCTCGTCGAGACGCTCGCGTCGTACGGGGTGGACGTCGGCGCCGTCGGGCGCGACCCGCACCGGCCGACCGGCGTCTACTTCCGCACCGACGCGGACCGGGCGACGGACGCGCACGAGGTCGTGTACTACCGGGCCGGGTCGGCGGCGTCGGGCATGTCGCCCGAGACGGTGTCGTACGAGGCGGTCGCGGGCGCGCGGATCCTGCACCTCACGGGGATCACCGCCGCGCTGTCCCCGTCCTGCCTCGCCCTCATGCGGGAGCTCACCGCGCCGCGACCCGGACGGCCGCTGGTCTCGTTCGACGTGAACCACCGGCCGGGGTTGTGGCGGGAGGGTGGTGCGGCCGCCGAGGTGCTCCTCTCGCTCGCGCGGCGGGCGGACATCGTCTTCGTGGGCGCGGACGAGGCGGCGGCGCTGTGGGGGTGCGACGACGCGGCCGCGATTCGGGAGGTGCTGGGGGAGCCTGCGGTGGTGGTGGTGAAGGGGGGCGGGGAGGGGGCGGTGGCGTTCGAGCGCGGCGCGGCTGAAATTCAGCCCGTCCGGCGTTCGAGGACACGGCCGGAGGCCGTACGGGGGTCTGGGGGCTTGCCCCCGGTTCGGGAAGGGGCGGGGTGGGGAACGGCCCCGCGCAGCGGCCCCGCCCCCGCCCTCACCCCCGCCCCCCACGTCACCGTCGTCTCCCCCATCGGCGCCGGCGACGCCTTCGCCGCAGGCTTTCTCTCCGCCACCCTTCGCGGGCTCGGGATGAAAGACCGGCTGCGGCATGGGCATCTCGCCGCCGCCGCCGTGCTCACCGTGAGCGGGGACTTCGCAGCCCCGCCCCGCCGGGACCTCGCCGACCGCCTCGTCGCGCTCGACGACGTCGCCTGGGGGACACTTCACCTCGGCCCCGGCTGGACGGGGGACGACCAGGAGGTACGTACGCCATGAGTCAGACCGTCGACCGGGCGCTCAGCATCCTGCCGCTGCTCGCCCAGGGGCCCGCCGATCTCGGGCAGGTCGCCGAGCGGCTCGGCGTGCACAAGTCCACGGCGCTGCGGCTGCTGCGCACGCTCCACGAGCACGGTCTCGTCCACCGGCAGCAGGACCAGCGCTACCGCCTCGGCGCACGGCTCTTCGCGCTCGCGCAGGAGGCCGTGGAGAACCTCGACGTCCGCGAGATCGCCCACCCCTACCTCGCCGCGCTCAACGAGCGGATCGGGCACACGGTCCACCTCGCGGTGTACGAGGAGGGCGAGGTGGTCTACATCGACAAGGTGGAGAGCCGCTACCCGGTCCGCATGTACTCCCGCATCGGCAAGCCCGTCGCGATCACCGTCGCCGCCGTCGCGAAGCTGCTCCTCGCCGACCTGCCCGAGCCGGAGCGCCGCGCCGTCGCCGCGAGGCTCGACTACCCCCCGTACACGCCCCGTTCGACGCCGAACGCCGCCGCCTTCCTCAAGGAGCTGGCGACCGTACGCGAACAGGGGTGGGCCACCGACCTCGGTGGCCACGAGGAGTCCATCAACTGCGTCGGCGCGCCCATCCGGGGCGCCGACGGGCGCGTCGTCGCCGCGATGTCGGTCTCGGCGCCGAACGTGGTCGTCACCGCCGAGGAACTCCTCACCCTCCTCCCGCAGGTGCGCGGCACCGCGGAGGCCATCAGCCGCGAGTACTCCGGCAGCCCCGCCAAGAAGGACGTGAAGGACAGCGCATGAGCGAGAAGACCGCGATCACCCCCGCCACCCACACCGCACCGCCCGCGAAGTTCTCGCACGGCGTGCGGAAGGGCGACATCCTCCAGGTCGCCGGCCAGGTCGGCTTCCTGCCGGCCGTCGAGGGCCAGGCCCCGACGGTCGCGGGCCCGACCCTGCGCGAGCAGACCCTCCAGACCTTCGCCAACGTCAAGGCGATCCTGGAGGAGGGCGGCGCGAGCTGGGACGACGTGATGATGATGCGCGTCTACCTCACCGACGTCGACCACTTCGCGGAGATGAACGAGATCTACGACCAGTACTTCGAGGAGCAGGACCTCAAGGCCCCCCCCGCCGCCCGCACCACGGTCTACGTCGGCCTCCCGGCCGGCCTCCTCATCGAGATCGACGCCCTCGCCGTACTGGACTGAGACGCGACGGAGAAGTGCCCCGGCCGTGGCGCGGGGCCGGGGCACCTCCTCACTCACGGACCGTCAGGCCGCGCAGTACTGCGCCTGCTTGCCGATCGAGCGGTACATGCAGTCCGCGTTCTCCAGGAGCTGGAGGACGGCGTCGCGGTTGCGGCTCGTCTCGCGGTCGATGACCTCGTCGGGCGGGTAGAAGCCGCCCCCGCCGTTCGACGGGTACATCTCGAAGGTGTACGCGAAGATCTTCTGCGTGCCCCACAGGTAGTCGTCGATCGAGCCGTCCGTGATGTACAGGTCGCTGGACTGCTCGGGGGTGTAGCCGTTGCTCGCGGCCATCTGGCCGCCGACGGTCGCGAAGGCGTCGCGGTCGTCCTGGGTCATGCCGGTGGTGGTGTTCGCCGTGGTCCAGCCGAAGGGCCAGAGGACCAGCTCGCTGTACGTGTGGAAGTCGATGGCCGCCGTGATCTGCTGCTTGCCGCCGACCACCCGGGTGCGGACGAAGTCGGCGACGACCTTCACCTCGGGGGCCGACTCGGGGGCCGCGCCCCGGTAGGTCTCGGAGCTCTTGGTGCCGGAGGAGCCGCCGCAGCAGCCCCACTTGAAGTCCCAGTTCCGGTTGAGGTCCGTGCCGATGTAGGAGGAGCCGGAGTTCGGCTGGCGGTTCTTGCGCCAGCTGCGGTACGAGCCGCTGGCGATGTCGTACTCGCCGCCGTCCGGGTTGAGGTCCGGGATGATCCAGATCTCGCGGCTGTTCACCATGTTCGTGATGCGGGAGTCCGTGCCGTAGCCCGCGCCGAACTCGCGCAGCAGGTAGAGCGCCATCTCGACGGTGAGGTGCTCGCGGGCGTGCTGGTGGTGGGTGAAGAGGACCTCGGGTTCGTTCTCGTCGGTGGCGACGTTGTCGCTGATCTTGATGGCGACGATGTCGCGGCCCTGGTACGTCTTTCCGATGACCTGCTTGCGCATGATGGACGGGTAGGCGGCCAGGCGCTGGTCGATCTCCGTGTTCGTCTCCGCGTAGTTGTGGTACTTCGCGTCGGCGGAGGGGAAGTCGGCCGGGCCGGCCGTCTTGTCGGCCTCGGTGCTGCGGTTCGGCGGTCCCGGCAGGGCGACCGGCTTGTAGCCGAGGGCCTTGAGCCGGGCGAGCTGTTCGGTGTTGGCGCTGACGACGACCGAACGGGCGTCGACCTCGTCGATCGAGACGCCGGTGGCGGTCAGCGCGGTGCGGGCGGCCGGGGTGGACGGTCCGGCGATCTCGTACTGCCGGATCACCTCCTCGGCCCCTGAGGCGATACGGGCGGAGACCGGCGCCGGGTCGGCCCCGGCGGGCGTGGTGAGCGCGGAGAGGGGCGCCGCGAGGGCGAGCGCCACGAGGGCCGCGAGGGTCGCGGACCTTCTGCCGCGTGTGGGACGTCGCATGCTGGCTCCTGGGTGGGGAGTGTGGGGGAGTGCGACCAAGTCGTGCGGGTGTCCGGGCACATGGTCCGGCTATGTCATGGACCGGTCAAGATGGGGAGTTCGGCCATACTGTCCCGCGTGGGGACCCTCATCGGTAAATACGCCATCGAGCACAAACTAGGCGAAGGCGGCATGGGCACCGTCTATCTCGCCCGTTCGCGCGGCGGGCGCGCCGTCGCCGTCAAGGTCGCGCGGCCGGAACTCGCCGCCGACCCGTCCTTCCGCGCCCGCTTCCGCGCCGAGGTCGCCGCGGCCCGGCAGGTGGGCGGCTTCCACACCGCGCAGGTCGTCGACGCCGACCCCGAGGCGGAGGCCCCCTGGCTCGCCACCGCCTACATCCCCGGACCCACCCTCTCCGGACTCCTCACCGCCCAGGGCCCCATGGACGAGAAGCGGCTGCGCGCCCTCGGGGCCGCGCTCGCCGAGGCCCTGGAGGCGATCCACGCCTGTGGGCTCGTCCACCGCGACCTCAAGCCCGGCAACATCGTCATGGCCTCCGACGGGCCCCGCGTCCTCGACTTCGGGATCGCCCGCGCCCTGGAGTCGACCCGCCTCACCGCCACCGGCAACGCCTTCGGCACCCCCGGCTACCTCGCCCCCGAACAGGCCCTCGGCGAGGAGGTGACCGGCGCCGCCGACGTGTTCGCCCTCGGCGCCGTCCTCGTCGCCGCCGCCGGCGGGCGGCCCTTCGGGGACGGTACGCCGATGGGCCTCATGTACCGGTCGGTGCACGAGGCCCCCGACCTCCGCGCCGTACCGGAGGCGCTGCGCCCGCTCGTCGGCCGCTGCCTCGCCAAGGACCCGGCCGAACGGCCCACACCGGACGCCATCATGGACGAGCTGATGGAGGGGGCGGGGACGGCTCCAGGGACGGCTCCGGGGACGCCGGAGCCGCCCGGGGAGACGGCGGGGCGTGACCCCCGGGTGCCCACGGAGGAGCCCGCCGATGCGGCTCCCGCACCCGTGGACGTCCAGGACGCGATCCCCGCGCCCGTACAGGTGCAGGACGCGGTCCCCGCCCCCGCCCCCGTACCGCACCCGGCCCCCACCCCCGTACCCCATCCCCCCACCCTCTACGTGCCCCCGCCGCCCCTCGTGGCGCCCGGGCCCGCGCCGGAGTTCGCCGCCGCCGACCGGAACTCCGGGATCGCCGTCGACGCGAGCGGGGTGTCGCTGCACTTCTTCGGCGAGGAGGCCGACTTCCTCTGGAGCGAGATCGGGGCCGTACGGTACGAGCCCATCCGCCGCGGCCGGGGTCTGCGCCTCGCCGTCACCCTCTACGACGGCTCGGTCTACGACTGCGAGGTCGACGGCCGCCGCGCCTCCCGGGTCGACGAGTGGATCCGGTGGCTCGACCCGGTGCTGCGCCACTACCTGCCCGTGTGAGGAGACGGCGCAGCGCCGCCGGGGGAGCGGCGGCGCTGCACTGTCATCCAGGGAGCGGGTCCGCTACGGCAGGCCGTGCACCTTCGGGCCCACCGCGTTCGACCAGGCGTTGCCGGCCGTCGCGTCCCAGTTGGTCGACCAGGTCATGGCGCCGCGCAGCGACGGCCAGGTCTGGGCCGGCTTGAAGGTGCCGCAGCCGGTGCCCCTGGCCAGGCAGTCGAGCGCGTTGTTCACGATCTGCGGGTCGACGTAGCCGCTGCCCGCGCCGCGCGAGGAGGCGGGGACGCCCAGGCCGACCTGGGAGGCGTCCAGGCCGCCCTGGAGCTGGATGCAGGCGAGCGCGGTGAGGAAGTCCACCGAGCCCTGGCTGTAGACCTTGCCGTCGCAGCCGAGCATCGAACCGCTGTTGTAGTACTGGGTGTTGACCACCGTGAGGATGTCCTTCACGGCGAGCGCGGTCTTGAAGTACTCGGAGCTCGTGTTCTGCATGTCGATGGTCTGCGGGGCCATCGTCAGGACCATCGAGGAGCCCGCCTTGGCGGAGAGCTGGCGCAGCGCCTTGGTGAGGTAGGTGGCGTTGACGCCGTGCTCCAGGTCGATGTCGACGCCGCTGAAGCCGTACTCCTGCATCAGGGCGTACGCGCTGTCGGCGAAGGCGGTCGCGGTGGCGTCACTGTTGATGGTGACGTTGCCCTTCTCGCCGCCGACGGAGAGGATCACGGACTTGCCGGCCGCCTTCTTGGCCGCGATGTCGGCCTTGAAGTCGGCGGTCGAGGCGTAGCCGACGGCCGGGTCGAGGGTGAAGGCGATCTGGCCGGGCGTGGTGGTGGAGTCCGCGAAGGAGACGGCGATGATGTCGTACGCCGCCTGGACGTCGCGCAGCTTCTGCTTGGCGGCGCCGTTGTCGAAGTTCTGCCAGTAGCCGGTGACGGCGTGCTTCGGCACGGCCGGGTTGGGTCCGGGGCCCGGGTCGGTGGACTTGGCGGTGCGGGCCGTGACGGCGGCGGACTTCGCGGACTCGCCCGCGGAGTTCGTCGCGGAGACCTGGAACTGGTACGCGGTGTCGGCGGTGAGCCCGGTGACCGTGGTCGACGTGCCGCTGACCGTCTGCGGGTTGGCGCCGTCCCGGTACACCTTGTAGCCCGTGGCGCCGGTGACCGCGCCCCAGCTCAGGGCGACGGAGCCGGTGGTGACCGTGCCGGCGGCGAGACCGGCCGGGGTGGCCGGGGTGGTCGGGTCGGGGTCCTGGCCGCCGCCCCCGTCGGGCCCGAAGACGCTCACGTCGTCGACGGAGTAGGGGGAGGTGCCGTACCAGCCGTGGGTGTAGATCTGCACGGACGTGGTGGAGGCGCCGGTGGTGAAGGTGGTGGTGAGCTGCTTCCAGGAGGCGCTGTCGGGCGTCCAGGTGCTGACGTCGGTGGTGCCGGTGCCGGTCACGCCGAGGTAGGCGTAGCCGCCCTGGACCCAGGCGCTCAGCGAGTACGTCGAGCCGGGCTTCACGGCCACGGTCTGTACGCACTTGGCGTTGTCGAGACCGGCCGGGGTGGCGCGCAGGGCGCCGGCGCCGGTGTGGACGGGCGAGGAGACGGCGGCGCCGCTCCCGGCGGAACAGGACCAGTTGGTCAGGCCGTTCTCGAACCCGGCGTTCTTGGCGACGTTGACGTCCGCCGCCTGCGCGGTGCCGGCTCCGCCGACGAGGGCGAGCCCGGAGCCGACGGCGAGCGCGAGCGCTCCGCCGAGCAGCCGGCGGCCGTGCGCGCCGGACGGCGGACGGGTGGTGGTGCGGTCCACGTGCATCCTCCGGTGGGGGAGTTGGGGAGGTGGAGGTGCCGTACGTCGTCGTACGGAGGGAGATGCGGGTACGGGGGTACCGGCGGTGGCCACCGCTGTCGGAACAAGTTGGTCCAGACCAATCGCAATGTCAATACCTCGCGCGGCGAACCGCGTTGGCCCAGGGTGGGGCGCCGAGTGGACGGCGCGGGCCCGGAGGCAAGGCCCCGAGGTCAGAGGCCGGTCCCAGGGGGCGAGGTCAGGGCGCAAATTAGTGGGGACAGCTTGGCGGATTGTGTGTTCACCACCCCGGGGGACGTGGATAAGGTGCAGAGACGGCGGCACCCTGCGGTGACGCCGCGAACGCGGTAAGTGATCCGCGGCCCCCGGGTCACCGGAGGCCGGAGGGGACGGGGGGTCCGACGTGCCGACAGCGATCGCCGTCACCAGCGCCGACCTGGTGCTGCCCGCGGCCGACCCCGGGACCCCGCAGGCCGCCGTGCTCCCGCCCCCCGAGAGCCGCTCGCTCGACGCCTCCCTCGCCGACATGCAGCAGCTCCTCGCCCGGTACGGACACGTGGTCGTCGTCTGCCCCACCGGCGCGCCGACCGCCGTCGAACACCGCCTGCACGCCGTTCGCGCCCTCCTGGAGAGCGACCGGATCGCCCTGGTCAGGACCGACCTGCCACCCCTCGGCGCGGCCGTCCTGGTCCGCCAGCTCCGGCAGCTCGCCGGCTGCGACCTCAGCCCCGGAGTCCTCGCCTCGGCCGCCCGGCTGCTCGCCCACTACATCTACGCCGGGGCCGTCCTCGGCTCCGTCTCCCGGCTCGACCGCGTCCCCGTGAGCCTCGGCTCGCACCTCAAGGGCTGGCTCCCCGGCGCCCACTTCGCCGTCCTCGCCGGACCGACACCGCAGATCGTGCGGGTGGGGGGCGCGGAAGAACCGCTCGCAGGACCGGAGTTCGCCACCGAGCTCCTCCTCGCCCGCGGCCAGCTGCAGACCGACTGGCCCGCCACCACCCTCGTACCCCGGTGGCGGATCCCCGGACCCGTGCACGAGGCGCCGCTGCCCGCGTCCTCGCCCGGCTGGTGGGGCACCGGCAAGCTCGTCGAGTTCGCCGCGTACCTGCCCGACCTGCCCGTCCTCTACCAGCTGGTCTCCTCCGTGCGCCGCGAGACCTGCCACTGGTGCGGGATGGAACTCATCGGCGACCGCTGCGGCTTCTGCGCGGCGCCGCTGGCACCGCCCTCGCCTCCGGACCCCGGCGGGTACGCACGCGGACCGGGGGCCCAGGCCCAGACGCAGGCCCGCGCCCTCGGGCCCGGCGGCCGTACCGCCCGCGCCGCCCTGCCATGAGCCGCCCCGCGCGTCAGGCCCCACCCCGACCCACGTCACCGACCGAGGAAGTACGGCCATGAACTCCCGCCAGCGCCGCGGCGTGATCCTGCTGCTGCTCTCCGTCCTGTGCGCCCTCGGCGCCTTCGCCGGTGTCCTCGCCGTCATCAGCGACGTGAACTCCAAGGTCGGCCCGGAGACCACGGCGTACCGGCTCAAGGGCGACGTGGAACCCTACAGACCCCTGGCGGCGGGCGACTTCGAGAAGATCTCCATGCCCAAACGCTGGCTCTCCCCGACCGCCGTCACCGACCTCCGCCAGGTCGAGGGAAAGATCGCCGTCAACAAGCTCAAGGCAGGCTCCCTCCTCCAGAGCGACATGATCGTCGAGCGCCCCGAACTCCAGCCGGGACAGCAGGAGATCGCGATCATGATCGACGCCGCCACCGGAGTCGCCGGCAAGATCACCCCGGGCGCCGACGTCAACATCTACGCGACCTTCGCAGGCGAGAAGAAGGGCGACCCCGACCAGTCCCGGCTGATCGTCACCGGAGCCCGCGTCCTCGACGTCGGCAGCCTCACCCCCGTCTCCCAGCGCTCCGACCGCGGGGACCGCGCGACCTCCGCGGTCCCCATCACCTTCGCGCTGTCCGCCCTCGACACCCAGCGCGTGGCGTACGCCGAGTCCTTCGCCGAGCGCATCCACCTCGCCCTCGTCGCCCCCTCCACGGCCGGCACCCCCGGCGGCTCCCCGGCCGACAAGAGCGACCGCACCTACACGCTCGACAAGGACAAGTGAGGCCGGTATGACCACCAGGATCCTGCCGGCCGTCGGCGACCCCGACGCGGCCCGGTCCGTCAGTACGCTGCTCAGCCAGCTCCCCGACGCCGAACCGTCCCCGCCGGTCGCCGACTCCACCCAGCTCGTCGACACCCTCGCGCGCCTCGCCGCCGCCTCCCTCGACGAACTCCCCGAGGTCGTCCTCGTCCACGAGCGCATCGGGCCCGTCCCCGCGCTCGAACTCGTCCGCGAGGTCGCCCTCCGCTTCCCCGCCGTCGGCGTCGTCCTCATCACCGCCGACGCCAGCCCCGTCCTCTTCTCCGCCGCCATGGACTCCGGCGCCCGAGGCCTCGTCACCCTCCCCCTCGGTTACGAGGAACTCGCCAGCCGCGTCCAGGCCGCGGCCCAGTGGTCCGCCGGCGTCCGCCGCCACCTCGGCGCGGGAGCCGAGCAGTTCACCGGCCCCGGCGGCACCGTCGTCACCGTCAGCGGCGCCAAGGGCGGCGTCGGCGCCACCGTCACCGCCGTCCACCTCGCCCTCGCCGCCCGCGCCTCCGGACGCAGCGTCGCCCTCGTCGACATGGACCTCCAGAGCGGCGACATCGCCTCCTACCTCGACGTCCAGTTCCGCCGCTCCGTCGCCGACCTCGCCACGATCGCCGACATCTCGCCCCGCGTCCTCCAGGACGCCGTCTACGTCCACGAGACCGGCCTCTCGCTGCTCCTCGCCCCGGCGGAGGGCGAGCGCGGCGAGGAGGTCACCGACCGCGCCGCCCGCCAGGTCGTCAGCGCCCTGCGCGGCCGGCACGAGGTCGTCGTCCTCGACTGCGGCTCCCGGCTCGACAGCGCCAACGCCGCCGCGATCGAGATGGCCGACACCGCGCTGCTCGTCACCACCCCGGACGTCGTCGCGGTCCGGGCCGCCAAGCGGACCGTACGGATGTGGGAACGGCTCCAGGTCCGCAAGGCCGAGGAGACGACGACGGTGGTCAACCGCCACCACCGCACCAGCGAGATCCAGCCACCCCTCGTGCAGAAGATCACCGGCACCAGAATCGCCGGCGTCGCCATCCCCGCCAACTTCAAGGAACTCGCGGCCGTCGTCGACGCGGGCCGCCTCCACGAACTCGACGCCAAGTCCACGGTGAAGCAGGCGCTGTGGTCCCTGGCGGGCGAACTGCGCCTGGTCGGCGCGCCGGAAACCCCCGGCAGGGAGCTGGCCAGGGCGGGCGACCGCGGCTCGCTCGGACTGCGGCGGCGCGGGGCGGGGCGCTGAATCGTGCGTACGTACCGGGACGAGGACAGAGGGCAGGTGGCGGTGGAGTTCGTGGGCATGGTGCCGCTGATCCTGCTCACGCTGGCCCTGCTGTGGCAGGTCGTCCTGGTGGGCTACACGTACACGCTGGCGGGGAACGCGGCGGACGAGGCGGCGCGCGCCGGTGCCGTCGGCGATGACTGCGGCGAGGCGGCGAGGCGGCACCTGGACGGGGCCTGGCTGGCCGGGGCCGAAGTGGACTGCCCGTCCGGTGGCGGGATGGTGACTGCGGTGGTCACGCTCCAAGTGCCGGTCCTGTTCCCCGGTGTGGGAGGCCTCTTCCCGGTCGAGACCAAGGCGGCTGCCGTGGACGAAAGGAAGCCCACGTCATGAGCGGCGACCGGCGGAAGAGCCGGAGTGACCGGGGCCAGGCCGCCATCGAGTACCTCGGGTTCCTGCCCATCCTGTTGATCGTCGCACTCGCGGGTCTGCAACTCGGCGTCGCCGCGTACGCGGCCCAGCAGGCGGGGACGGCGGCGCGGGCGGCCGCGCGGGCCGCCGGGGACGACGAGGACGCGACCGACGGCGAGGCGGCGGGCTACGCAGCCGCCGACTGGGCCACCGACGTCCACGTCGACCGGAACGGCGGCGAGGCCGTCGCCACCGTCACCGTACGCGTCCCCCAGGTCGTCCCCTTCTGGAGCTTCGACCCCATCACCAAGACCGCCACCATGCCGATGCCCGACGAGGAGGACCTGCCATGAGCCTGCGCGCGCGGATCAGCGCCCCCGAGGAGAAGGCCACGGGTGGGGGCCGGGAGGACGGGCATCTCGTCGCCGCCTTCCGGGCCAAGCTCCTGGAGGAGATCGACCTCACCGAGATGTCCGCGCTCGCGGCGGCCGAGCGGCGCGCCCGCCTGGAGCGCGTCCTCGGGCACATCATCAGCCGCGAGGGCCCGGTCCTCTCGACCGCCGAGCGGGCCCAGCTGATCCGCCGGGTCGTCGACGAGGCCCTCGGGCTCGGCGTACTCGAACCGCTCCTCGAAGACGCGTCCATCACGGAGATCATGGTCAACGGCCCCGACCAGATCTTCATCGAGCGCGGCGGCCGCGTCGAACTGCTCCCGCTCCGCTTCGCCTCCCACGAGCAGCTGATGCAGACCATCGAGCGGATCGTCTCGACCGTCAACCGGCGCGTCGACGAGTCGAACCCGATGGTCGACGCCCGGCTCCCCTCCGGCGAGCGCGTCAACGTGATCATCCCGCCGCTCTCGCTGACCGGGGCCACGCTCACCATCCGCCGCTTCCCCCGCGCGTACACGCTGCACGAGATGATCGGCCTGGGCTCGCTCGACGAGCAGATGCTGCTCCTGCTCTCGGGACTGGTTCAGGCCAAGTTCAACGTGATCGTCTCCGGGGCCACCGGCACCGGGAAGACGACCCTCCTCAACGCGCTCTCCGGGCTCGTCCCGGACGGCGAGCGGATCATCACCATCGAGGACTCGGCCGAGCTCCAGCTCCAGCAGTCCCATGTGATCCGCCTGGAGGCCCGCCCGCCGAACATCGAGGGCCGCGGGGCCATCTCCATCCGCGACCTCGTCCGCAACTCCCTGCGCATGCGCCCCGACCGCATCATCGTGGGAGAGGTACGCGGCGGCGAGACGCTCGACATGCTCCAGGCGATGTCCACCGGCCACGACGGCTCGCTCGCGACCGTCCACGCGAACTCGGCCGAGGACGCCGTGATGCGCCTCCAGACCCTCGCCTCGATGTCCGAGGTCAAGGTGCCGTTCGAGGCGCTGCGGGACCAGATCAACAGCGCGGTGGACGTCCTGGTCCAGCTCACCCGGCACCCGGACGGAACCCGCCGTATCACCGAGATCTCCGTTCTCGCCTCGCACGGCAGGGAACGCTTCCTGCTGGCCACGGTCTGCCGCTTCGAGGCGCAGCCGGTCGCGCCGGACGGGCGGGTGTACGGGAGGTTCACGTACCACCCGCTGCCGCGGCGCGTCGCGGAACGGCTGTACTTGGCGGGGCAGCCCATCCCGCAGGCGTTCGGGGTGGCGGCGACGGACGCGTACCTGACGACCCGGGAGGCGGAGTGATGAAGACGACGTGGGGAGCGACGATGACGACGGACCTGTGGATGACGACCACGGACCCGACCTGGCGACCCGGGGAGCAGGGATGACCGCGACCGACCCCACCTGGCGGCCAGGGGATCAGCGCCACGGGGCGCGGCCATGCTGACCGACCCCTTCTGGCTGACCGTGGGCGTGGCGCTGGTCGCGTGTGTCCTGGGAGTCGTCGGCGTCCAGACGTACGCGAGCGGGGCCCGCCGGCACGCCGCGCTCGTCGCCCGGCTCGACGAGAGCGGCGCGCCCGAGGCCGTGACCGGCCGGCGCAGGCGCCGCTTCCGCGGCATCGACCGACGCGTACGGAAGACGGCGCTGGGCCGGAAGCTGGAGCTGCGGATCGCGGCGACGGGCCTCGACGTCACGCCAGGAGAGTTCACGGTGGCGCTGGCGGCGACGGTGGCGGTGCTGTGGATGGTGGGGCAGGCGGCGCTGTCGCCGTTCTTCGGCCCGATCTGCGGGATCCTCGGGATCTGGGTGGCGCTCGGCTACCTCAACTGGCAGCGCCAGAAGCGCATCGAGCGCTTCATCAACCAACTCCCGGAACTCTCCCGCATCCTGGCGAACGCCACCCAGGCGGGTTTGGCCCTCCGTATGGCGCTGAGTCTCGCGGCGGACGAGCTGGAGGCCCCGGCGGGCGACGAACTGGAGAAGGTGGCCCAGCAGCTGGCGGTGGGCACGTCTCTCGACGACGCCCTCGGGGAACTCGCGGAACGGCTCCCCTCCCGAGAACTCGTCGTCCTCGTCACGACCCTCGTCCTCGCCAACAGGGCCGGCGGCACGGTCGTCTCGTCCCTCCGGAACCTCACGGAGACGCTGGAGGAGCGCAAGGAGACGAGGCGCGAGGTCCGCACGCAGCTCTCACAGGTGAGCATGACGGCGTACTCGGTCCCGGTGATCGGCATCGGCTCGCTCCTCCTCATCGACAACATGCAGCCGGGAGCGCTGGACCGCATGACGGCCTCCGGCATAGGACAGGCAGCTGTGATCGCGGCGTTCGCGCTGTACGTGGTCGGCTTCGCCGTCATCCGCCGCTTCTCGAAGATCGACGTATAGGGGGAGGTGGCTGATGGACCTCCTCCTGGCTCTCCTGGCCGGCCTTGCCGTCGCGGGCTTCGCGTACGGGCTCCGCCTCTACCGGGCCGACGCGAAGCTGCCCGACGACCTGAAACTGGCCCTGGAGGTCGGCGCGACCCGTACGGGAGCGGTCGACTCGGCCGTGGACCGGCTGGGCATGCGCTGGTCGCCGGCCGTGCTGCGGCTGATGGGCCCGAAGCGCGTCAACGCGGTGCGGCGACGGATCGACCTGGCGGGCAACCCGGGCGGTCTGACGATCGACCGGTACGGGGCGAGGCGGGCGGTGTACGGCGTCCTGGGCGGTGTCGGCGCCCTGGTGATGCTGAGCAGGGACTCGTACCTGACCGCTCTCCTCCTCCTCGCCTTCGGCACGTTCTGGACGGAGGTCGGGATCTGGTCGGCGGTCCGCATCCGCAAGGACCAGATCGAACGCACCCTGCCGGACTTCCTGGACGTCCTGGCCGTGGTGGTCTCGGCGGGCCTGGGCTTCCGGCAAGCCCTGGAGCGGGTGGCGGAGAAGTACGAGGGCCCGTGGTCGGACGAACTCCGCATCACCCTGCGGCAGATGGACATGGGCGTCAGCCGCCGCCAGGCCTTCGACGAACTGCGCCGGCGCAACGACTCGGAACAGGTGGCGCAGTTCGTGACGGCGCTGCAGCAGGGGGAGGAGCTGGGCGCCCCGATCGTGGACACCCTGATCCAGATCGCGAACGACATGCGGCGCACGGACGCGCAGAACGCCCGCCGAAAGGCCGCGAAGGCCGTCCCGAAGGCCACGATGGTGATCACGACCCTGATGGTCCCGGCGACCATGATCCTCCTGGGCGCGGGCCTGTTCCTGGGCACGGGAACGGACTTCGGCGCGGTGACGGGCAAGTGAGCGGCTGAGGCCACGGCTGGCGCCCGCCACGGACAACGACGGCTCCGAACCGCCGTTGTCCGTGTTCACGGCGCGGGGCTTACCGGCCACCGCCCGGGTGTCGGTCCCGGTCGTTGAACAGATCGAGCACGTCCGGCACGGCCGGGTAGTACGAGGCGCACTCCGGGCAGGCGTAGACGTTGAACCCGGGCCCGGAGCTCTGGTGCACCTCGGAGACGACGACGGGGTCCCCTGTGATCACGCCACAGCGCACGCACATCCGCACAGGCTGCCGCGCCCTCGTGCCGGTGGCGGTCGATCCCCACGCCGTGCCGAACGCGTCGCGGTGCTCGCCCCGTCCGTGCCCGGCGGGAAGCACGCACGGCGGGCGGTGAGACCCCGAACCGGGAGGCCGAGCCCCGCACAACTCCGCACTGTCCGTCATCACGCCACCCCCATCCCGTACAGGTCCCGGATGTCGAGATCGATCCCGAAGTCCGCCGCGAGCACCATCGCGATCCGCCGCTGCCGCTGCCGGGCCCGCTCCTGCCGCTGCTCGTCCGCGAGCAGGTAGGGCCGGACGAGGGCCGAGGCGCACCCGTCGAGGGGTACGTCGAGCGCGTACGGGGAACGGGGGGCGGGCGGTTGTACGGGCCGCGGGGCCGGGACCGGGCGGTATGGCGCCGGGTGGGCTGCCCGCTGCTGGGTACGGGCCTGATGCCGGCCCCGGCGACGGGCCCCGAACACCAGCCTCACCCACAAGAAGAGGGCGCGGATAAGGTTTGCCATGTCGACCTGCTTCCGTCAGGTTGACCACGCCCCGGGAGTGTTAGCGCACTCGCCGGGGCTCTTTCGTTTTGAACGCTAGCCGCACTTGTATAGCTTGTCTAGCTCGTCTAGAACGTTGCCCATATGTTTGACGTATGGCACGTGGCTAACGTCCGGTGCATGGATATAGACCGCTTTGATCCGACGCCCATCTACAAGCAGGTCGCCCGAGTCATCCGTGGGCGGATCGAGTCCGGCGAGCTCCGGCCGAGGGACCCGATCCCGTCCGAGTCGAAGCTTGTGGCCGAGTACGGCGTCGCGAGGGACACGGCACGGCAGGCTGTCGCCCTTCTGCGTTCGGAGGGGTGGGTGATCACCCTTCCCCAGAGGGGCAGCTTCGTCGCCGAGCAGCCGCCCGCCGGCGACTGACGTACGGGCGTCCGCTCCGTCCCGCGGGAATGGCGACAACTGTCTCAATCTCACCTCAGGTTGGGGATCCTGCTTCGCGCGCGCAACCGCATGTGACAGAGTGCGGACCGAGTGTGAGAGGGGGACGTGATGGACCTGATCGAAACGGGCCTGAACAACCGGCAGGTCGCCGCGACTTGCGCCATCACAGAGAAGCCGGCTAAGCGCCACCTCGGCCGCGTCTTCGCTGAACTCCGCACCCACACTCACGCCGAGGCCATAGCCTCCTGGCAGGGCACCAGGCCCACCCGATGACCGGGGCCCACACCGGGCCCCACGGGCCCTGTCCGCCGACCTGCCCGTCGGCGTACCGTGCCCATGCGCAGGCGTCTGAACGCGGAGGGGACCACGATGTACGACGCGATGCTGAAGGCCCTGACCAAGACCAAGGTCGAACTGGCGACCCGAATGAGTCGTGGGGACCGCGGCCAGACGGCGGTGGAGTATCTGGGGATCATCGTGGTGGTGGTGGCGATCGTGGTCGCGATCACCGGCACGGACATCGGGTCCACGATCATGACAGCGATCAAGAACAAGATTGCCGAGCTCACCGGATAGGCGCGGACTCGGGGCAGGCGTTTCCTGTCTACATCGCGGTCATTGCCGGGCTCTTGTTTCTGGCGTTTGCCTACTTCCTGGTGGGGCAGGCAGCTTTGGAGCGGAACAGCGCCCAGACCGCCGCGGACGCAGCAGCCCTCGCGGCGGCTCAGGAGGCCCGAGAGCAGCTGCGAGACCGCTGGATTGAAGTGATCCTCGATCCGGGGCAGTGGAGCAGGTTCCTTCAGGGCGTGGCGGACACCGGTGACTCCCCGTGTCAGCAGGCGGAGGAGTTCGCGGCGCGAAACGAAGCTGTGGTCACAGTCCGCGGATGCGTGTCTCTTGCCACCGAGGACCGTGGCTTCAGGGTGACCGTACGTACGACGGGTCGAGAGGGGCGTCAGGCGATTGCGTCTGCTGAAGCTGTATTCGAACCGCGTTGCCGCTTCGATCCGCCGGGACCCCCTCCAGGCCCGCCAGAGCACTCCCCAGGCCCGACGCCAACGAGCCCCGATGAGGGGGATGGAGGCCCTGACGGCGAGGACACCGTGACAGGTCTCGTCTGCGATGGCGAGTCGTGGGTGATCGATCCTGAAAGCCCGCGCCTCCCCAGTGCCGCTGATCTCTTCAGAGTCCGACTGTCGGACTGACCCGCCACGAGCAAAGGAAGCACGCTTCATGAACGCGCGCTACGCAAGGAAGACCCGCCTAGGGGTGGTCGCCGTCGCGATCGCGTCCGTGGCACTCTTCGTGGCCGGGTGCGGCGCCGAGGAGAAGCCCAGTGAGAACAAGCCCGCCTCGACGAGTGCCGCGCCCCGGCAGGGAGCACCAGCCACCCAGGGCTCGCAAGAGGCTGAGGAGCCCACAGAGACGCTGGCGGTCGCCAAGGGGCAGGACGGGTTCGAGCTGACCATCAACTCGGCTGTGCGCGACGCCGGTGGCTTTCTTACGCTTAAGGGATCCCTGAAGAACACCTCCGACAAAGGGCGTGCTGTTCCCGACATCGTGAGGGGAGACGAGACCGAGGTGCTGAAGCACGGGACGTCTCTGGGCGGAGCGACCCTGGTCGACGGCTTGGGGAAGAAGCGCTATTACGTTCTGCGGGACACGGACGGTCGGCCCTTGACCACAACGGGTCTTGGGATCATCTCAGCAGGCAAATCGGTAGACATCTTCATGCAATTCCCCGCACCCCCCGCCAACACCACCGAGGTCTCGTTCCAGCTCCCCACCTTCGAACCCGCCACCCTCAAGCTCTCCTGAGGCGACGCCATGACGACGACGACAAACCGCCGCCTCGCCGGGATCGTGCTCACCTGCGTGGCCCTCGCGCCGCTCGCCGGGCCGCCCGCCTACGCCGACGATGCCCCCGGACCCGCCGGTACCGCCTCGCCCGCGCCTGTCATTGACGCGAACTCACCGAACCTGATGCTCCCCGACGGCGCCACCCTCGCCCCCGCCAAGGTCCTCGACATCAAGCAGATCGTCGAGGAGGAGGGCGGGCAGGAGCGCCGGCAGGACACCAACGTGGACGTGACGTTCGCGCTGCAGGCCGAGGTGCTGTTCCCCAAGAACAGCGCCGAACTCTCGCCCGACGCCAACGCCCGCATCGCCGCCATCGCCGCCGAGGTCAAGAAGATGGGCTCCGGACGGGTCCGGGTCTTCGGGTTCACCGACAACCTCGGGACGTACGAGCACGGGCTCAAGTTGTCGAAGGAGCGGGCCGTCGCAGTGCAGCAGGTCCTCGCCCGCGCCCTCGACCCCGGGACCGCCTTCGACATCCGCGGGTACAGCGAGGACTACCCGATCTCCGACAACCGCACCGAGGAGGGCCGGAAGAAGAACCGGCGCGTCGAGATCTCCTTCCCCCGCACCACGCACTGAGGGCGAGGGCCGTGGCGGCAACCACCGCGTCGGTGGCGTACTTGTGTCCGTGCAGGTTGGTGTCGCGCAGCAGGCCGATCGCGCGCCGGGGCAGTGTCTCGCTGGCCGGCAGTACTTCAATCCGTGACATGTATCGGCGGAATGCCACGCCTCGACGAGCGTCAGGTTACTCACCCCAACGAGGAGGTCCTTGGCTTGGGCCGCCTTGATGAAGGCGGTGTCTGAGAGGCGGCGTTCACGGCCTTCGGCAGGCCCTCGCTGTCGAGCGGTAGAATTCCGTGGCTCAGCCTGCCGCCCGGTGGCCCATGCCTCCCCCGTCCCGTTTTCCTGGCTGCTCTCGGGTTCACTACCCAGCCCTGAGTGAACTTCATCTGCGTCCAACCTCAAATATCGATCAGATATTTGATCGACTGCTGTATGTGTAAGAGTCCGGGGCCTACTCTTCAGGCAGTTGATCGTCGGGGGCGATCTCTGAAGAGGGGTACCTCGTGGGTATCTACACACGTAAGACGCTGATGAGTTCTTCGGCAGCCCTGCTGTTGTGCGTCGCCGCGGCAGGACCGGCCGCGGCGGACGGCGGGGACACGGCGCAACTGACCGTCCAGACCGTGGGCGCCGGGTGGTCCGGCACGGAGTACAAGGACGGTCCGGGTGGGACCATGAACGTCAGCGTTACCAAGACGGGCACCATCTCGGCCTCCATAACGGGAGGAACCGAGGCGGAGGGCAAGATCATTGTGGCGAAGGCGAAGGTCAGCGTGAGTGCGACCATCGGAGGGAGTTTCGCCATCGCGGTTGGTCATCAGTACACCCACGATGTCACCAAGAACAAGTACGGCCACCTCCAGTACGGCTCCTGGGGGTACAAGGTTTCGTGGGCGAAGTACAGGACCAGCAGTGACGGCTGTGGGACCGTCAAGGTCAAGTCCGGAACGGCGAAGCTGCCTACGAATTCCACGGGATGGAAGTACTGGGAGACTTCCTCGTGACGACCAACGGCGCCATGTCATCCCACCGGGCCTGGCTGACTGGGTCCGCTCTGGCCGCAGGCCTTCTCCTCACGGCATGCACGTCAGGCCAGGCGTCGCACCAGCCCGAGCGGCCCCGCTCGTCGACTCCCACCTCTTCCCCCAGCGGCGTGTCGTCCTCGGCGCAAGCGGAGGAGCAGAAGCTCGGCGCCCAGGCGAAGGCGGCTCTGGACGCAACCGACCCCGGCGGCAAGGGCCTTGTCGCATCGGGGGAGGAGCGCGTCCGGGACGGAGTGCACACGCAGGCCGGGCTGAACAAGGGGACCGAATACAAGCTTGCCGTCGTGTGTGCGGGAAGCGGAGAGGTGGAGGTGTCCTTCACGCCTCCCACAGGCACGGCATTCAAGGTCATTCCTTGCGATCGGTCCATGGCGTTTGTGCGCTTCCCAGGCTCGTCTGACCTGCTTGTCAACGTGACAGGAAGAGCAGGTTCCACGGGCATGATCGCCTGGCGAGTCAGCAAAGTCTGACAACGGCATCGCGGGGGTCACCCGACCGGCTGGGTGACCCCTGTGCCCTCACTGAGGTACGCCGAGGCAGGTGTCACAGGCTCAGTGCCGCCCGGATCGTCGCCGTCATCCGGTCCGGGTGGCGGAACACCTCCCTCGCCGTGAAGCGCAGCACGCGGCGGATCTCCCGGCAGGACTGGAGCGCGTTGAAGCGGGCGACGTCCCGTTCGTGGGCGCGGCGGGTGCCGTGGAAGGCGTGGCCCTCGATCTCGACCGCCAGGCCCGCCGCCCGGAAGAGGAAGTCCGGGCGCAGGGGCCGGCCCGCTGCCGTGAGCAGGGTCGGCTGGGACTCGGGCAGCCAGCCCGCGTCCCGTATCCGCAGCCGCGCCACCGTCTCCGCCGGTGAGCCCGACGCCGGTTCCGTCAGGCGCAGGCACGTCCTGGCGCGGGCGGCTCCCCGTCTGGGTGCGGCGAGTTCGGCGGCGAGGTCCTCGTACCGGACGAGTGCCTCGCGCCGTACCCCCTCGACGGCCCGCCGGGCGAGCGCCGAGTCCGCGACGACCACCGCCTCCTCGCGGGATCCGGAATCCCGTATCAGGTCGCCGACCGTCCGCGCCGGGGTCGTCGTCCGCAGGCCCCGCCGGTTCGACCAGTCCCGGGGCGTGAGGAACGTCGTGCCGTGGACGCGTATGCCCTCACCGCGCGCCGTGCGGGTCGGGGGCGGAGCCGTGAAGTCCAGGGGGCGCCCGCGTCCGCTCCCAGTCGCTCGATGCGGTGCAGCCGCGCCGCCGTCCCGTGGCTGCACACCAGTTCCGGGCGCAGGAACTGGAGGGCCGTCGCCCTCAGCCGCCAGTCCACCTCCCTCCCCGGGGCCGCCCAGGCGCCCCGGCAGATCCGCTGCCAGCCGTCACGGCGCAGCCGTCCGGCCAGCCGGCCCGGCGGCCAGCCCGCCGCGACCGCCCAGACCGTCAGGAGGACCCCGCCCCTGGCGAGGATCGCCAACTCGTACATACGCCCAACGATCCACGGAAGAGGGACACTTCGCACCCCCTGTGGAAAACCCGGCGAAAGACGTCGCCAGGAAAGCGTAAATCCGGCGGGATCCGGCGGGACATCCCCCGTCACCAGGAGCATTCTGGACAGATGACGGCGACCTCGAGCGTGCAGTTGGTCAGTGACCTCGTCACCCGGATTCCCGAGTTCCGGGACGTGTACGAGACCCATGTCTTCCATCAGGGCGGCGTCCAGCCGCACGTGTTCTTCTGGGACGTCGTCCAGGACACCGTCCGGTCCTTCCTCGGAGAGGCCCCCTGCGCCGCCGACTGGCGGCGGACGCTCGACTTCCTGGAGGAGCAGAGTGCGCGCGGCGTGCTCGGCATCGACGAGGTCATCGTGACGTCGTTCCTCGGCGACCTGCCCTCGCCGCAGGAGCCCGGGCACGCCATCGTCGAGCAGCTCGGTCCCGTCATGGCCGCGAAGTTCGTCCGCATAAGGCCCCTCGGCTGACCCGGACCGTCCGCATGAGGCCCCTCGGCTGACCCGGGCGTGATCCGGACCGGCGCCCCCGGATAATCGGGCGCATGCCCCTGACCAGGCCTGACCGCCCCACCCTCGCCGCCCTCGGCGGCTATGCCGCCACCCGTGTCGTCGGTCTCGTCGTCCTCGCCGTCGCCGCCGCCGCGACCGGCAAGGACGGCCTGCACCGGCTCAAGGGGCGCTGGGACTCCGTCTGGTACGTGCGGATCGCCGAGCACGGGTACGGGTACCAGGTCACCCTGCCGAACGGTGACGTCCACTCCGCCCTCGCCTTCTTCCCGCTCCTCCCGGCCCTGGAGCGCGGCCTGTCCGCCGTCCTGCCCGTCGACGCGGCCACCGCCGGGCTCCTCGTCTCCTGGACCGCCGGGCTCGCCGCCGCCTGGGGGATCTACCGGTGCGGTGCCCACGTCGCCGGGAATAGAGCCGGCGTCCTCCTCGCCGTGCTCTGGGGCGTGTACCCGACCGCGTTCGTCCAGTCCATGGCGTACACGGAGACCCTGTTCACCGCCTGCGCCGCCTGGTCGCTGTACGCCGTGCTGCGCGGGCGCTGGATCCTCGCCGGTGTCCTGTGCTCGGCCGCCGGGCTCACCCGTCCGACGGCCGCCGCGCTGATCGCCGCCCTCGGCATCACGGCCCTCGTCACCCTCGTACGGGACAGAAAGCTGCCCTGGTCCACCGTCGCGGGAGTGCTCATCGCGCCGCTGGGCTGGCTCGCGTACGTCGCCTACGTCGGCGTCCGCCAGGGCAGCCCGACCGCCTACTTCGACGTCCAGGCCGCCTGGGGCAACTCCATCGACTTCGGGGTCGCCCTCGCCACGTTCATCGCGGGCCTGCCGTGGCCCGCCGCCCTCGGACTGTGCGCGGCGCTCGCGCTGCTCGGGTGGCTGGTCGCGCTGTGCGTGCGGCAGCGGCAGCCGCTGCCGCTGCTCGTCTACACGATCGGCGTCGTGTTCGTCTCCCTCGTCGGCGCCGCCTACTTCGGCTCCCGGCCGCGTCTGATGATGCCCGCCTTCGGGCTGCTCCTTCCGCCCGCCGTCGCCCTCGCGCGCGTGCGGACGCGTGTCGCCGTGCCCGTGCTCGCCGGGCTCGCGCTGGCCTCCGGCGTCTACGGGGCGTTCACGCTGCTCGGTTCGGGTCCTCCGTGACCCCCTCGTCAATGTCCACGCGCACGCGTACCCCCGGTTTCAGCCCCCACCCCGCCATCGCGCCCGCCTCCGCCTCCAGGACGTGCCGGCCGAGCGGCCGGATCATCCCGAGCCGCCCCGGCACCATCGTCACCACCGACCGGACCGTGAACGAGCCGTCCAGATAGGCCACGTCGATCGGGAAGCGCATGCCGAAGGTGTGCACGCTGTTCGTCCGGACGATGAGCAGCGCCCCCGCGATCCCGTCCCGGCCGAGCAGTCCCCGCCGCCTTGCCCGGTAGGAGGCCGCCACCTCCAGCGGGATCTCCCCGGCGGCCACCGTCAACGTCCCCGTCCCGTCCACCCATTTCCCCATGCGGCAGACCGTAGCGGCCCGGGCGCCTAGGGTCTCGTGCGTGTACGTCACGCTGATCGCCGTCGCCGCCCTGTGGGGGGCCGCCGTCGGGCTGCTCGTGCCCCGGGCCGCGTACCGGCTCTCCGTGGAGCCCGAGGAGCCGTGGCGGGACCGCTGCCCCGCCGGGCACGTCCTCGTCGGGCCCGGCCGCGGCTGGCTCGGCGGCCCCGGCCGGCTGGCCTGCGCGACCACCCCGAGCCCGTACGTCGCACCCCTGCTCACCGCCCTCGCCTGCGCGGCGCTCGCCGCCGCCACCGGAGGGCCCCGGCCCGAGCTGGCGGTCTGGCTGCTCGTCGCGCCCTTCGCCGTCCTCCTCGCCTGCGTGGACGCGCGCGTGCACCGGCTGCCGGACGGGCTCACCCTGCCGCTCGCCGCCGCCGTCCCGCTGCTCCTCGGCGGCGCCGAACTCCTCCCGTACGAGGCCGGCTCCTGGAGCCACGCGGTACTCGGCGGGCTCGCCCTCGGCGGGGCCTATCTGGTGCTGTTCTGGATCAACCCGAGCGAGCTCGGCCTCGGCGACGTGAAACTGGCGGTCCCGCTGGGCGCCGCCCTCGGCTGGTACGGCTGGAGCGTGCTCTTCGCGGGCGCCTTCGCGGGCTTCCTCCTCGGCGCGGTGTACGGCGTCGGACTGATGCTGCTGCGGCGGGCCGGCGGCTCCTCGGCGATCCCCTTCGGCCCCTTCATGCTCGGGGGCGCCCTGCTCGGCCTCCTCTTCGGCGCGTTCACCGCCATTCCGTAAAGCCCCGCCCCGGCGCGTTCACCGTCGTGCCCTGACAGCCCGCCCCTAGCATCGCCGCACATGCGGACAATTACGAATGAAACCCCTGTAACGGGCACGGCTCCCGCACCGGCCCCGATTCCCCGGCACCGCCGCCCCCGGCTCATCCCCTGGGCCTGGGCCGCCGCCCTCTTCCTCCTCTACGCGACCGTCGCCCTGCGCCGTCACCAGCTCCTGCGCACCACCGGCTACGACCTCGGCATCTTCGAGCAGGCCGTCCGCGCCTACGCCGAACTCCGGGCGCCCGTCGTCCCCTTGCGCGGCGAGGGGTTCAACCTCCTCGGCGACCACTTCCATCCCCTGCTCGCCGCCCTCGCCCCCCTCTACCGGCTCTGGCCCTCCCCGCTCTGCCTGCTGCTCGCCCAGTCCGCGCTGCTCGCCCTCGCCGTCGTCCCCCTCGCCCGCCGGGCCGAGGCCCTGCTCGGGCCCGCGGCCGCGCACGCCGTCGCCTTCGGGTACGGGCTGAGCTGGGGCGTCGCCTCCGCCGCCGCCTTCGACTTCCACGAGGTCGCGCTCGCCGTCCCGCTGCTCTCCTTCTCCCTCGAAGCGCTCGCCCGGCGGCGCTGGCGGCAGGCCGTCGCCTGGGCCGCGCCGCTGCTGCTCGTCAAGGAGGACCTGGGGTTCACGCTCGCCGCCGTCGGCGCGTACATCGCCCTCAAGGGCCCCCGCCGTCTCGGGCTCGTCACCGCCGCCGCGGGTGTCCTCGGTTCGCTCCTGGAGGTCGAGGTCCTGCTGCCGGCCTTCAACCCCGGCGGCGGCTACGCCCACGGCGGCAACCTCGCCGACGCGCAGGGCTCCCTGCTCTCCACCCTCGCGCACGCCCCGCTCGACGTGCTCCGCCCCGAGGTCAAGGCGGTCACCCTGATCCTGGTCTTCGCGCCGTCCGCGCTGCTCGCGCTCCGCTCACCGCTCGCGCTGACCGCCGTCCCCACGCTCGGCTGGCGGCTGCTCTCCGAGAACGGCTTCCACTGGGGCACGGCCTTCCACTACAGCGCGATCCTGATGCCGGTCGTCTTCGCCGGCCTCGTGGACGTGCTCAGGGACAAGCCCCGGCGTGAGCTGCGGGCCGTCCTCGCGACCGTCCTCGCCGTCACCGTCGTCCTGCTGCCCTCGTTCCCGCTGGCCCAGCTCGCCCAGCGGGCCACCTGGCGCACCACCCCGCACGTCGAGGCGGCCCGCGCGCTGCTCGCCCGCATCCCCGACGGGGCCACGGTCGCCGCCTCCAACCGGCTCGCGCCGCAGCTCACCGCGCGCTGCACGGTCGTCCTCTTCCCGACGTTCCCGGTGGGCGGCGAGCTCTACCGCTACGACGTCCCGCACATCCCGCCGCCGACGGCCGCGTGGATCGTCCACGACGAGCGGGCGCCCGAGGCCTGGCCGTACCCCTCGGGCCACTGGCCCTATCCGCTGGACCGGCAGAAGGCCGAGCTGGCGGCCGCGATCCGGACGTACGGCTACGAGGTCGTCGCCCGGCGGGACGGGATCACGCTCCTGCACCGCCGAACCGGCGGCTGACCTGCCGGAAACCGGTCGGTCGGCGTCCCCCGGCGTCAACGCCGTGACTGTCCGTGCAGGTCCCTCTTCGGAGGGACGGAACCCCGCCGCCACGCCGGGGCGCAAACCCGCCACAGGGCCCCGGAGCCCTTGTGCCGCTTGGGTTCCGGGGAATCCGGCGCGGTTCGTTCGGCACGCGTGGCGCGCAAGACGACTATCGAAGGGTTATGGTGGAAACCCCCCCTCGGGCCGGTCCGTATCCCCCCCACGGACCGGCCCGTTTTTCTTGCCCGGGGGCTCAGCGGGACCCCCCGGGGCCCGGCGGGACCGGGCTCCCGGGCCCAGCGGGACCATGCCCCCGGAGCCCAGCGGGACCGGCCCCCGGGGCCAGGGGAGGAACCAGGGCGTCAGCCCCGGCGCGACCAGATGTTCGCGCCGGCGGTGTCCACCGCGAACGAGTCGATCTCCTTGAGCTCCTCGTCCGTCAGCGGCGGGCCCGCGAGCGCGACCACGTTCTCCTCCAACTGGGCGACGCTGGACGCGCCGATCAGCGCCGAGGTCATCCGCTCGTCCCGCAGCACCCAGGACAGCGCCAGCTGGGCGAGGGTCTGCCCGCGCCGCTGGGCGATGTCGGCGAGGCCGCGCAGCCGCCTCAGCACCTCGTCGGAGAGCAGGTTCGGGTCGAGGGACTTGCCCTGGGTGGCCCGCGAGCCCTCCGGGATGCCCTTCAGGTACTTGTTGGTGAGCAGCCCCTGCGCGAGCGGGACGAAGGAGATGCAGCCCATGCCGGCCGCCTCCAGCGTGTCGAGGAGGGCGTCCTCCTCGGTCCACCGGTTGATCATGGAGTACGAGGGCTGGTGGATGAGCGGCCGGACGCCCATGTCCTGGAGGATCCGCGCGGCCTCGGCGGTCTGCTCGCTGCTGTACGAGGAGACGCCGACGTACAGCGCCTTGCCCTGCTGGACGGCGGAGGCGAGGGCCCCCATCGTCTCCTCCAGCGGGGTGTGCGGGTCGAAGCGGTGCGAGTAGAAGATGTCGACGTAGTCGAGGCCCATCCGCTTGAGGGAGGCGTCGAGCGAGGACATCAGGTACTTGCGGGAGCCCCACTCGCCGTACGGGCCGGGGTGCATCTCGTAGCCGGCCTTGGTCGAGACGATCAGCTCGTCGCGGTAGGGCGCGAAGTCCTGGGCGAAGATCTTGCCGAAGTTCAGCTCGGCGGAGCCGGGCGGCGGCCCGTAGTTGTTCGCCAGGTCGAAGTGGGTGACGCCGAGGTCGAAGGCGCGGCGCAGGATCGCGCGCTGGGTGTCGAGGACCTTGTCGTCGCCGAAGTTGTGCCAGAGGCCGAGGGAGATCGCCGGGAGCTTGAGGCCGGAGCGGCCCGTGCGGCGGTACTCCATGGCGTCGTAGCGGTCCGCGGAGGCGCGGTAGAGGGGGGAATCAGTCACGTATCTCTGCTTATCACGGACTTGTGACAGTCCCGGTCTGTGAGCTCGTTCCCCGTCCGCAGTAGTCTGGCGGCTTCGGGGGGCCGACACTGCATGGAGGGGTAAAGAACAGTGAACCTGCGCGACCTGGTGTACGGGCTCTACGCACGCCGGGTGGAAGGCCGCCTCGACCACACCCAGGTGCCCAAGCACATCGGGGTCATCCTCGACGGGAACCGTCGCTGGGCCAAGGCGTCCGGTGGGACCCCCGAGCAGGGACACAAGGCCGGCGCGGACAAGATCCAGGAGCTGCTCGGCTGGTGTTCCGAGACGGACGTCGAGGTCGTCACGCTCTGGATGCTCTCCACGGACAACCTGAACCGCCCCGAGGAGCAGCTCGTCCCGCTGCTCGGCATCATCGAGAACGCCGTGCGCGCGCTGGCCGCCGACGGCCGCTGGCGGGTCCACCACGTCGGCACGATGGACCTGCTGCCCTCCCGTACGCAGATGGTGCTGAAGGAGGCCGCGGAGGCCACCCGCGGCAACACCGGGATACTCGTGAACGTCGCCGTGGGCTACGGCGGCCGGCAGGAGATCGCGGACGCGGTCCGCTCGCTGCTCCTGGAGCACGCGGAGCGGGGGACGAGCTTCGAGGAGCTCGCCGAGATCGTCGACGTCGAGCACATCTCGGAGCACCTGTACACGCGTGGTCAGCCCGACCCGGACCTGGTGATCCGCACCAGCGGCGAGCAGCGCCTGTCCGGATTCATGCTGTGGCAGAGCGCCCACTCCGAGTACTACTTCTGCGAGGTCCACTGGCCGGCCTTCCGGAAGGTCGACTTCCTGCGCGCGCTGCGCGACTACGCGGCCCGGCACCGGCGCTACGGGACCTGAGCGCTGCGGAACCTGAGCGCCACGGGACCTGACCTCGCGGTCGGTCATCCCCGGTCGGAACCGATCATCTCTTGTTCATGAACACGTCGTCATATGCCATGGCATGGCAGAGGGTGTTCGAGGGCATATCCCTGGTGAAGTGAGCGGCACGGAGACCGCCACCCGGGAGGCCCCTTGCACCAGGACGACCGTGCGGGACACGTACGGGAGAAGCGGAGGGCCGTGGTTCGGCCCGCGCATCGCGGCCTGAACCCGGTCCCATTCCGCAGCGACACCGGTTCCGTCGCACCCCGACCTCACAGGGGTCTTCCGAGGGGGTCTGTCCTTCCGTGGTGACCAGCACGAAGCGCCGCCTTTCCGACCGGCGCACCTATGTTCTCGACACCAGCGTCCTGCTGGCCGACCCCAACGCCGTCTCGCGCTTCGAGGAGCACGAGGTGGTGCTCCCGATCGTCGTCGTGACGGAGCTGGAGGCCAAGCGGCACCATCCCGAACTCGGCTACTTCGCCCGGCAGGCGCTGCGCCTGCTCGACGACTTCCGGGTCCGGTACGGACGCCTCGACGCCCCTCTCCCCGTCGGGGACCTGGGCGGCACCCTGCGTGTCGAACTCAACCATTCCGACCCCGGCATCCTGCCCGCCGGCTACCGGTTGGGGGACAACGACTCACGGATCCTCGCGGTCGCGCGCAACCTCCAGGCGGAGGGGTACGACGTCACGGTCGTCTCCAAGGACCTGCCGCTGCGCATCAAGGCCTCCTCGGTCGGGCTCCTCGCCGAGGAGTACCGCGCCGAGCTCGCCATCACGGACAACAACGGCTGGACCGGGATGTCCGAGCTGGCGCTCTCCGGGGAGCAGGTGGACCTGCTCTACGAGGAGAACTCGCTGTACGTCCCGGAGGCCGCCGAGCTTCCGGTCCACACGGGCCTGGTGCTCCAGTCCGAGCGCGGCAAGGCGCTCGGCCGGGTCACGGCCGAGGGGAACGTACGGCTCGTCCGGGGTGACCGGGAGGCCTTCGGGCTCCGCGGCCGCAGCGCCGAGCAGCGGATCGCGCTCGACCTGCTCCTCGACCCGGACGTCGGCATCATCTCCATGGGCGGCCGGGCCGGCACCGGCAAGTCCGCGCTCGCGCTCTGCGCGGGCCTGGAGGCGGTCCTGGAGCGCCGTCAGCACCAGAAGGTGATGGTCTTCCGTCCGCTGTACGCGGTCGGCGGCCAGGAGCTCGGATACCTGCCGGGCAGCGAGTCCGAGAAGATGAGCCCGTGGGCCCAGGCGGTCTTCGACACGCTGTCCTCGGTCGCGAGCCGTGACGTCATCGAGGAGGTGCTCGGCCGCGGGATGCTGGAGGTCCTGCCGCTCACCCACATCCGGGGCCGCTCCCTCCACGACGCCTTCGTCATCGTGGACGAGGCCCAGTCCCTGGAGCGGAACGTCCTGTTGACCGTTCTGTCCCGTATCGGGGCGAATTCGCGGGTCGTGCTGACCCATGACGTCGCCCAGCGCGACAACCTCAGGGTCGGCCGGTACGACGGAGTCGTCGCCGTGGTCGAGAAACTGAAGGGGCATCCGCTCTTCGCCCACGTCACCCTCACCCGCTCCGAGCGCTCCCAGATCGCCGCGCTCGTGACGGAGATGCTGGAGGACGTGTCGATCTGACCGGTTCGTACCCTTCTGTAGGGGTACGGGAGTTGGCGCCGCCCGGCAAAGCGCAGGAGCTTAGCCGGGCGGCGCCGCGCTGTCGCCGTTATCCGCCAAATCCCGTGCGTCCACCCAGGTGTGAGCTTTCACACGCAACACGGAATTGCCTTGCGGTGTCGCCGTCCGGCAAAGTCTTGCTTCCGTCAGGCCCCGCATACGGCACACGTGCACCCTCAGGGGTGCGCACCGCACCACACAACTCCACAGCCGTCGTCGTATGCCGCCCACAGCACCACGGGCCCGTGTCTTCTGTGACCCCGTACGTCGGAGACCAGTGCCAGGGGCACGATTTCGCCCGCGTGGTCACCTGTGCGGACGTGCTGGAAGGAAACCGTGTGAGCCGGATCTCGGTCCGGGGATTCGCGGTGGCTTCGGCCACTGCGGTCACCACTGTCGGCGCCATCGCCGGTGTTGCCACGGGCAACGCCGCGCAGCCTTCGGACGACAACTTCGAGGCCACCGCGGCCGGCACCACGCTGCTCGCGGACATCCCCGCGGGCGAGCAGGCCCAGGTACAGGTCTCGTCCCTCTCGGAGCAGGCCGACGTCCAGGCCGCCGCCGCCGACGCCGCCGCGAAGAAGTCCGCGGAGGAGTCCGCCCGCATCCGCGCCGCCAAGGACGCCGAGGCGAAGAAGAAGTCCGCCGACAAGGCCGCCGCCGAGGCGAAGGCCGAGAAGGAGCGCAAGGAGGCCGAGGAGCGCGCCAACCGTTCCTCCGTCCGCAGCGCCAGCTCCTTCGCCGCGCAGGGCTCCTACAGCATCGCCGACGTCAAGGCGATGGCCCGGCAGATGATGCCGTCCGACCAGTTCTCGTGCTTCAGCAACATCGTGGAACACGAGTCCGGCTGGAACTACCGCGCGACCAACGCCTCTTCGGGCGCCTACGGTCTCGTGCAGGCCCTCCCCGGCTACAAGATGGCCTCCGCCGGCGCCGACTGGCAGACCAACCCCGCCACCCAGATCAAGTGGGGCCTCAACTACATGGACAGCCGCTACGGCAGCCCGTGTGGCGCCTGGTCCTTCTGGCAGGCCAACCGCTGGTACTAGTACCGCGCTCAACCTCCGAGAGCCCCTCACCGTCCTACGGTGGGGGGCTTCTTGCGTGTAGGTTCCCGAGGAGGAACGGGCGGGGTGGGACCTGCGGGGGAAGGAGAAAGAGATGTCCAGAGTGCCAGGGTTGCTGGGCCGGCTCGGCGAGAGCCTGAGCCGCATGGGTGAACGCCTCGACGAGCGCCGGGCCGAGGCGGAGCGGGACGATCCGCTCGGACCGCCGTACGAGACCCCCGACGAGGTCCCGTACGAGGCTCCGCCCGCCCCCGCGCCGCCGGACGCCGCCCCCGAGCCCCCCGCGCCCCTCCCGGAGGCCGAGACCGCCGAGACCGCCGAGCCCGGCCGCTCCGTCCCCGCACCCCCCTCCTACGCGCCGGCCGTCGCCGCCCGCCCCGACCCCGTCGCCGCCATCCCCTGGGGCATGCGCGTCGCCGCCGAAGCGGGCTGGCGGCTGCTCGTCCTCGCCGGCACCGTCTGGGTGCTGATGAAGGTGATCAGCTCCGTCCAGCTGGTCGTCCTCGCCTTCGTCGCCGCGCTCCTCATCACCGCCCTGCTCCAGCCCACCGTGGCCATACTGCGCCGCAAGGGCCTGCCCCGCGGACTCGCCACCGCCGTCACCGCCGTCTCCGGCTTCGTCGTCATGGGCCTGGTCGGCTGGTTCGTGGTCTGGCAGGTCATGGACAACGTCGACAACCTGTCCGACCGCGTCAAGGACGGCATCGAGGAACTCAAGCACTGGCTGCTCGACAGCCCCTTCCACGTCACCGAGCAGCAGATCAACGAGATCGCCAAGAACCTCAGCGAGGCCATCGGAGCCAACGCCGAGCAGATCACCTCCGTCGGACTCCAGGGCGTCACCGTCATCGTGGAGGCCATGACGGGCATCCTGCTCGCCATGTTCTGCACCCTCTTCCTGCTCTACGACGGGAAGAAGGTCTGGGAGTGGACGCTCAAGCTGGTGCCCGCCCAGGCCCGGCCCGGCGTCGCCGGCGCGGGCCCGCGCGCCTGGCGCACCCTCACCGCCTATGTGCGCGGCACGGTCCTCGTCGCCCTCATCGACGCCGTCTTCATCGGCCTCGGACTCTGGTTCCTCGACGTGCCGATGGCCGTCCCGCTCGCCGTCTTCATCTTTCTCTTCGCCTTCATCCCGCTCGTCGGCGCCGTCATCTCCGGTGCCCTCGCCTGCGTCGTCGCCCTCGTCACCAACGGCGTGTTCACCGCCCTCATGGTGCTCGTCGTCGTCCTCGCCGTGCAGCAGATCGAAGGCCACATCCTCCAGCCCTTCATCCTCGGCCGGGCCGTCCGCGTCCACCCGCTCGCCGTCGTCCTCGCCGTCGCCGCCGGCGGCCTCACCGCCGGCATCGGCGGCGCCGTCGTCGCCGTACCCCTGGTCGCCGTCCTCAACACGGTCGTCGGCTACCTGCGCGCGTACAGCACGGAACAGGCCCTCCTCAGCACCCCCGAACCGCGCGGCGCGACCGCTTTCGCCGTGGCACCGGTCCCGGCGCCCGGCACGATCGAGGCGGAGGCCAGGTGATATCCGAACCGGAGCTCGTGGGCGGCGCGGACTTCGACGCCCCGGAGGTGCTCACCGAGGCCCCGCCGCCGCGCCCGCCCCGGGCCCGCCGCCCCTGGCTGTGGGCGCTCGGCGGCGCGGTGCTCGCCTCGGCGGTGTGGGGCGGGGGACTGTACGCGTACGGGCAGAAGAAGGAACCGGGCGTCGACATCGGCGGGTACCCGCTGAAGGTGACGCCCTGCCCGGCGGCGAAGCTGAAGGCGCTGGGCGGGATCCTCGGCAAGCGGGTCCAGGAGGGCGTCGGGCCGGAGGTGGACGAGCCGGGCCTGTACCGGACGTCCTGCGAGATCACCTTCGGCTCGGTGGAATCGGGGTACACCGTCTCCGTCG
Organism: Streptomyces sp. NPDC037410; assembly: GCF_055602235.1. Classification (NCBI taxonomy): domain Bacteria; kingdom Bacillati; phylum Actinomycetota; class Actinomycetes; order Kitasatosporales; family Streptomycetaceae; genus Streptomyces; species Streptomyces sp. NPDC037410. The sequence goes on from NZ_JBVJWR010000009.1 coordinate 165,805, forward strand.
AGTACACCCTGCACAAGGTGACGGACCCGGGCCCCGAGTTCGCGGCCCAGGTGAAGAACTACGGCCTCGTCACGCCGGTCGAAGGGCTCGGGGAGGAGGCCTTCTTCGACGACCACGGAGGCTCGGGCGGGGAGCTCAGGGTCCTCGACGGACAGGCCGAGATCGGGCTGACCGTGAGCCGGCAGTACAGCACCGACGAGAAGGGGAACCCGGTCGTGGATGTCGAGCCGACCGACCTCTCCGGGATCGACGTCCCCATGACCCAGGACCTGCTGGCCTTCATGGCCGCGCTCAGGAAATGACGGAAGGGCCCCGGGGCGGACAGCCCCGGGGCCCTTCTCGTACGGCTCGGACCTACTCGGCGAGCACGGCCTCCGCGTCCAGCGTGACGCCGACGGCCTGGATCACCGCGGCGATCTTCACGGCCTCCTGGATCGTGGCGCGGTCGACACCGGCCTGGCGCAGGACCTGCTCGTGCGAGTCCAGGCACTGGCCGCAGCCGTTGATCGCGGAGACGGCCAGCGACCACAGCTCGAAGTCGACCTTCTCGACGCCCGGGTTGCCGATGACGTTCATCCGCAGGCCGGCGCGCATCGTCCCGTACTCGGGGTCCGACAGCAGGTGCCGGGTCCGGTAGAAGACGTTGTTCATCGCCATGATCGCTGCGGCGGACTTGGCGGCCTGGTACGCCTCGGGCTTCAGGTTCGCCCGGGCCTCCGGCTCCAGCTCCCTGAGCACCTTCGGCGAGCGCGAGGCGATCGCGCAGGCGAGGACGGTGCCCCACAGCTGCTGCTGCGGGAGGTCGCTGTTGCCGATGACCGAACCGAGGTTCAGCTTCAGGTCCTTGGCGAAGTCCGGTATGGCGGACTTCAGTTCGTCGAGAGCCATGTCGGGTCCGCCCTTACTCGCCGGCGAGGAGGGCGGCGGCGTCGAGGGTGCCCTCGCCCTTGTTCCAGTTGCACGGGCAGAGCTCGTCGGTCTGCAGGGCGTCGAGGACCCGCAGGACCTCCTTGGGGTTACGGCCGACGGAGCCGGCGGTCACCATCGTGAACTGGATCTCGTTGTTCGGGTCGACGATGAACACGGCACGCTGGGCGAAGCCGTCCTCGCCCTCGACGCCGCAGTCGCGCATGAGCTCGTGCTTCGAGTCGGCCAGCATCGGGAAGGGCAGGTCACGCAGGTCGGCGTGGTCCTTGCGCCAGGCGTGGTGCACGAACTCCGAGTCGCCCGAGACGCCGAGGATCTGGGCGTCACGGTCGGCGAACTCGTCGTTCAGCTTGCCGAACGCGGCGATCTCGGTCGGGCAGACGAAGGTGAAGTCCTTCGGCCAGAAGAACACCACGCGCCACTTGCCCTCGTAGGCCTTGTGGTCGATCTGCGCGAACTCCTTGCCGCTCTCCAGCGACACGCAGGCGGTCAGGTCGTAGGTGGGGAACTTGTCACCGACAGTGAGCACGCGCTCTCCTTGCAAGCAGGAAGGATCCCTTTTGGGGTCTTCCGTGGGGGTTGGACGTGTCTCACATACTGGCACGGGGTGCATTGATCAGTGAAATAGCTAGACTCGGTCGTGTTGATCGAAGGTGGTTATCAGTGGTTTCCGTCCGGCGCACGAAGCAGCCCAGCTTCTCCCAGCTCAGGGCGTTCGTCGCCGTCGCCGAGCATCTGCACTTCCGCGATGCGGCGGCGGCCATCGGGATGAGTCAGCCCGCCCTCTCGGGCGCCGTCTCGGCCCTCGAAGAGGCACTCGGTGTCCAGCTCCTCGAGCGTACGACGCGGAAGGTGCTGCTCTCGCCCGCGGGGGAGCGGCTCGCCCTGCGCGCCCGGACCGTCCTCGACGCGGTGGCGGAGCTGATGGAGGAGGCGGAGGCCGCCCAGGCGCCGTTCACGGGCGTGCTGCGACTCGGGGTGATCCCGACCGTGGCGCCGTACCTGCTGCCCACCGTCCTGCGGCTCGTCCACCGCCGCTACCCCGAACTCGACCTCCAGGTCCACGAGGAGCAGACCTCCTCGCTCCTGGAGGGGCTCGCCGCCGGGCGGCTCGACCTGCTGCTGCTCGCCGTGCCGCTCGGGGTGCCCGGAGTCACCGAACTCCCCCTCTTCGACGAGGACTTCGTCCTGGTCACCCCGGAGGGCCACCAGCTGGCCGGGCGCGACGGCATCCCGCGCGAGGCCCTCAAGGAGCTCCGGCTGCTGCTCCTCGACGAGGGGCACTGCCTGCGCGACCAGGCCCTCGACATCTGCCGGGAGGCCGGGCGCACCGACGGCGCCGAGGTCACCACCACCGCCGCCGGGCTCGCCACGCTGGTGCAGCTCGTCGCCGGCGGGCTCGGGGTGACCCTGCTGCCCCGCACCGCCGTGACCGTCGAGACCGCCCGTAACACCGCGCTGTGGACCGGGCGGTTCGCCGAACCGGCGCCCTCGCGGCGGATCGCCCTCGCGATGCGGACGGGCGCGGCCCGGCACGCCGAGTTCGAGGAACTGGCGGAGGCGCTGCGCGAGGCGATGAGCGGGCTCCCGGTGCGGGTGGTGGAGGGCGCCTGACCCGTACGGAGACACGTGCGGACGGCGCCTGACTCGTACGGAGACACGTGCGGAGGGCGCCGGTTCCTGACACCCCCGGTGCCAGGAACCGACGCCCCTCTGCTCGTACGTGCGAACGACGGGTTACTCCGTCCTCAGTCCGTCCGCCCGCATCAGCCGCCACAGCACCGGCATGCTCAGCAGCGTCACCGCCGCGATCAGACCGAGGCCGATCCCGACGACCGGCAGGAAGCCCCACCAGTCCTGGACCCGCTGGCCGCCCATCTTCAGCAGGACCACGCCCAGGCCGAGGCCGCCCGCCACGGCGAGGACGAGGCCGAGGAGGATCGGCACCGCCGTCTGCCAGAGGACCGACCAGCTCAGGGTGGAGCGCCGGGTGCCGAAGGCGACCAGCGAGGAGAGCAGCCGCTTGCGGTCCCTGAGCTGCTCCAGGGTCGCCACCAGGAGCGAGGCCGCCACCAGGAGCATCGTCAGGGTGGAGCCGACCAGGATGCCGGTGCGGACGCTGGAGAACGCGGCGTCGCGCTCGGTGTCCTTGAGGGTGCGTACCCAGGCCGTCGGGTCGATGTCGTCCGCCGCGTTCCGTACGAGGTCGGCGGCGTCGGGCACGGCCGGGTCGAGCCGGACCATGACCTGGGCGTCGGGCTCGTCGAGCCGGGCCCCGGCGAGCGCCTTCGGGGTGGCGAGGACGCCGTACTCGTACATGCCGGTCGGGTCCGGGCGGGAGTCGACGGTCCTGGCGTCGGCGGGGACGCGCCACTGGGGCAGCGGGCCCTTCGGGCGCTTCGGGGCGCTCGGGTGCGGATGCGGGTCGCTCAGGGCCACCGTGGCGCCGGGCCGGACGGCCCTCGTGACGTAGGAGTCGTCCGGGGTGCCCTGCCTGCCGTGCGCGAGGTACACGAAGACGTCGCCGTCGGTGCAGGAGGGCAGCGTGGCGAACTCCCCGAGGGAGGCGCAGTCGCCGACCCGCAGCGAGACCATCGGCGCGAACTCCTCGCCCTGCTTGAGGGGCCCGGGCCGCCACACGCGCGACTCGACGACGCCGATCACGCCGCTGACGCCCTCGGTCCGCCGCACGCGGTCGATGATCCCGCGGGCGTCGTCGGCGTTCTCCGCGTCGAAGCCGAGCGCGATCTGCGCGCGGGAGGTGTCCTCGCCGCTGTACTGGGTGAACTGGCCCTCCATCGCCTGGAAGAGCATCTGGAGGGCGATCGCCCCGGTCGCCGCGACGACGATGCCGCTGACCGCGCGGGCCGCCGTGCCGCTGCTCAGCTGGAGCCTGCGGACGGCGAGCTGCCAGGCCACGGGGCCGCCGCGCAGCCGCTTGACGCCCGCTTCGACGAGCCACGGCAGGAGCGTGGTGAGGCCGATGAGGACGAGCGTGGTGCCGGCCGCGACGCCCACGCTGTCGATGCTGGTCTCGTTCACGTGCACGTCGCCGATGAGCGGGACGAGGAGGGCGATGCCGGCCGCGAGGAGCAGGAGGCGCCACCACAGCCGGCGGCGGCGCGGCAGTGAGGTCCTGACGACGCCGAGCGGTTCGATCGCCACCCCGCGCAGGGCGAAGAGGGTGACCACGACCGAGGCGACGGGGACGACGGCGAGGACGAGCATGGCGAGGCCGGTCATCGGCACGACGTCGCCGGGGTAGGCGTTGACGTCCCAGATGGTGAAGGCGCCCGCGAACTGCCGGGCCGCCGCGAAGAGTCCGAGGCCCACGAGGAGGCCGAGCAGCGCGCTCGCGAGGGACTCGCCGGCCGCGATCCGCCGGGTCATGGCGGTGTCCGCGCCGATCAGCCGGAGCGCGGCCAGGCGCCGGTCGCGCTGCTCGCCGCCGAAGCGGACGGCGGTCGCGATGAAGACGAGCACGGGCAGGAGCAGGACGACGCAGGCGACGACGACGAGGAGGATGAGGAACGCGTTCATCGGTTCCTCGGGCACGGACCAGCCGTAGCGGGTGCCGCGTCCGTCGAGGTTGTCCCGGTCCAGGAAGTCGACGTGCGCGACGTACCGCAGTTCGGCGGGGCCGATGAGTCCGGCCGGGCCGATCGTGCCGACGACCTTGTAGGGGAGCCGCTTCTTGAGCAGGGCGCCCTCGGGGGAGTCGAGCAGTGCGCCGAGCGCGGGGGAGACCAGCATCCCGCCGGCCTCGGGGAACGAGGGCGCGCCCGGCGGGACCGGGGGTGCGTCGCCCTCGGGCCGCAGCAGCAGACCGCTGATGGCCTCGTCCCGGTAGACCGTGGTCCGGCCGAGGTGGAGAAAGGAGTCGGGGCGGGGCGAGGTGACCTGCTCGCTGCCGTCGACGGCGCGCACCGACTCCCGTACCTCCCGCTGGAAGAGCATGTTCGGGAAGGAGGCGGCGAGCAGCAGCAGGGTGACGCCGAAGCCGACGCCGGTCGCGGTCAGCAGGGTGCGGAGCAGGCCGGAGCGGCCGCCGGTGACCGCGAACCGGGCGCCGAGCGTCAGGTCGCGGGCCCAGGTGCCGGGACTCATGCGGCCCACTCCGTGTCCCGTACCGAACCGTCCCGGACGACGACCTCGCGGTCGGAGTACGCGGCGACCCGGGCCTCGTGGGTGACGAGGACGACGGCGGCGCCGGTGTCCCGGGAGGCGTCGGTGAGGAGCCGCATGACCCGCTCGCCGTTGAGGGAGTCGAGGGCGCCGGTCGGCTCGTCGGCGAAGATGACGCGCGGGGCGGTGACGAGGGCGCGGGCGACGGCGACGCGCTGGCCCTGGCCGCCGGATATCTCGCCGGGGCGCTTGCCCGCGATGCCGTCGACCTCCAGGCGGGCGAGCCACTCGGCGGCCCTGGCCTCGGCCGTCTTCCGCTTCTCGCCGTTCAGGCGGAGCGGGAGGGCGACGTTCTCGACGCAGGTCAGTTCGGGGACGAGCTGGCCGAACTGGAAGACGAAGCCGAAGTCGGTGCGGCGCAGGGCGCTGCGCGCGCCGTCGGAGAGCGCGGTGAGCTCGCGTCCGTCGTAGGTGATGGTGCCGGCGTCGGGGCGCACGATGCCGGCCAGGCAGTGGAGGAGGGTCGACTTGCCGGAGCCGGAGGGGCCCATGACGGCGACGACCTCGCCGGCCCGGAGGGCGAAGTCGGCGCCGGCGAGGGCCGGGGTCGGGCCGTAGGCCTTGTCCAGGCCGGTGGCGCCGAGGAGCGGGACGGAGGTCATCGGCGGATCTCCTTCCGCAGCCGGGCGGAGGTCATCGGCGGATCTTCTTTCCGCGGCGGGACGGAGGTCATCGTCGGATCTCCTCGGCGAGCGCGTCGAGGCGGGCCGCGGTCAGTTCCAGCCAGCGCAGGTCCGCCTCCAGGTGGAAGAGGGCGTGGTCGCAGATGAGCTGGTCGGCGAGGTCGCCGTCGCGCTTGCGGCGGGTGAGCTCGCGCATCAGGCGCAGGTGCTCGGCGCGCTGGGTGTCGAGGAGCTCGGCGGCGCCGCGGCCGGTGAGCAGGGCCAGGACGACCTTGGTGTAGAGCGTGGAGTGGAGGTACGGCTCCGGCTTCTCGGGGGTGGCGAGCCACTGGGCGACATCGGTGATGCCGGCCTCGGTGATCGCGTACCGCTTCCGCTCGGGGCCGCCGCCGGCCTCGATGCCGTCGACGACCACGAGGCCGTTCTTCAGGAGCCGGGACATGGTCGAGTAGACCTGGCCGTAGTGGAGCGGCCGGTCCTGGCCGAACTTCTCGTCGAAGGCGCGCTTGAGGTCGTAGCCGTGGCGCGGTCCGGACTCCAGGAGCCCGAGGAGGGTGTGACCGATGGACATGCCGCTCACTGTACACGGGGTGTATACGTGGGATGTATAGCCGCGTGTCCAGCGGGCGTGACTAAACGGAATCAGTCCCTCACGCAACCATCCGGTCCACCCGAGCGTCGGTTCCTCTGGGCGTGGGTGCTGATTCTCACGTCCGGAAAAGACGTGATCGGTTGTCCTTTGTCCGCCTCGTCGGTGTTAGCTGGCTTGCCGAGCTGATCCGGCGTGGACGGGCTCAGCGCCGAGGGCGCCGGAACACAAGACGAGTGGAGCGACGGGACACATGGGCCGACCGGACAAGGGGAAGGCGAAGAAGCGGGGCATACGCCGCATCTTCACCTGGAAGAAGCTCCTGGGCACCTTCATCGTGTTCTGCCTGCTCGGCATGGGCGCCCTCTACGTCGTCTACCTGCTGGTCCCGGTGCCGTCGGCCAACGCCGAGGCGACGATGCAGAGCAACATCTACAAGTACTCCAACGGCAAGATCCTCGCCCGCACCGGCAAGATCAACCGTGAGATCGTCGGCCTCGACAAGATCCCCCTGCCGGTCCAGCGCGCCTTCGTCGCCGCCGAGAACAAGACCTTCTACAAGGACAACGGCGTCGACATCAAGGGCACCACCCGCGCCGCCTGGAACACCATCACCGGCAAGGGCAAGCAGGGCGGCTCGACGATCACCCAGCAGTACGTCAAGAACTACTTCCTGAGCCAGGACCAGACGGCGACCCGCAAGCTCAAGGAAATGGTCATCGCCCTCAAGGTCGACCAGAAGATGAACAAGAGCGACATCCTCGCCGGCTACATGAACACGAGCTACTACGGCCGCTCCGCCTACGGCATCCAGGCCGCCGCCCGCTCGTACTACGGCGTCGACGCCACCAAGCTCACCACCGCCCAGGGCGCCTACCTCGCCTCGCTGCTCCAGGCGCCCAACCAGTACGACTGGACCTCCGCGAGCACCACCGGCCGCAAGCTCGTCGAGGACCGCTGGAACTACGTCCTCGACAACATGGTCGGCGAGGGCTGGCTCAGCCCCTCCGAGCGCGCCGGCATGAAGTTCCCCGTCCCGCAGAAGCCCAAGCCCGCCCCCGGCATGGAGGGCCAGACCGGCTACATCGTCGAGGCCGCCAACCAGGAGCTGATGCGCCAGGGCGTCAGCGAGGAGGACATCAAGGCCGGCGGCTGGACGATCACGCTCAACATCGACGAGAAGAAGCAGAAGGACCTCGTCAAGGCGGTCGACAAGCAGCTGGAGGCCAAGCTCGACCGCAAGGGCGACAAGAAGCAGGCCACCGTCCAGGCCGGCGCCACCTCCGTCGACCCGAAGACCGGCGCGGTCGTCGCGCTGTACGGCGGCGTCGGCGCCACCGAGCACTGGATGTCCAACGCGACCCGCCGCGACTACCAGCCCGCCTCCACCTTCAAGCCGATCGTCCTCGCCTCCGCCGTCGACAACCACGCGACCACCCAGGACGGACGCGAGATCGGCCTCGGCACCGTCTACGACGGAACCAGCAAGCGCCCCGTCGTCGGCAGCGCCATCGCGTTCGCGCCGGAGAACGAGGACGACGAGAGCTACGGCCCCGTCACCGTCCAGAAGGCCACCAACAGCTCGATCAACTCGGTCTACGCCCAGATGATCGTCGACGTCAGCCCGGCCAAGGCCAAGCAGACCGCCCTCGCGATCGGCATGAAGGACGGCGCGGGCTTCCCCGAGACCCCCGCCATCTCGCTCGGCACCATGGGCGCCTCGACCATGGACATGGCCGGCGCCTACGCCACGCTCGACAACCACGGCAAGAAGGTCACCCCGACCCTCGTGAAGACCGCCGAGCACAAGGACCGCACGGTCAAGGGCACCCAGCCGATCGGCGACCAGGTCGTCACCCGCAAGGCCGCCGACACCGCCACCCAGGCCATGACCGGCGTCGTGCGCAGCGGCTCCGGCTTCCGCGCCGCCGGCGACTACGAGGCCGCCGGCAAGACCGGCACCTCCGAGAACAACCGCTCCGCCTGGTTCGTCGGCTACACCCCCGAGCTCGTCACCGCCGTCGGCCTCTTCGGCGAGGACGAGAAGGGCAACCAGGTCACCCTCACCGACACCATCAACCCCGGCCGCGCCAACGGTGGCCGCACGCCCGCACAGATCTGGGGCGACTACACCGAGCGCGCGCTGAACGGCGGCTCGGACGCGAGCTTCGACCTGGAGACCGAAGGCGGCTCCACGGACGGCACGGCGCCGGACCCGACCGCGACCACCGAGGCCCCGACGGACGAGCCCAGCGACGAGCCGACGGCGACCCACGAGCCGACGGCCCCGCCGACGACCGACACCGCCACCACGCCGCCGCCGACGACCGACCCCGTCACCACGCCGCCGACGCCCACCCAGGAGCCGACGGCGACCCAGGAGCCCACGGCCCCGCCGACGTCGATCCAGCCGCCGGACGCCGGCGGCGACCCCGGGCTCAACGGCACCACCCGCCCGCCGCGCTGACGACACGACCGAAGGCCGGACCCCGAGAGGGGGTCCGGCCTTCGGTCGTCCCGCGTGGCCCTACGTACGGGTGGACAGCTCGAACCAGACCACCTTGCCGCCCGACAGACGGGTCGCCCCCCACCGCCGGGCCAGCCGGTTCACCAGGAAGAGACCGCGCCCGCCCTCGTCGGTGTCCCGCGCCCGCCGCTGCCGGGGCAGCTGCGGGGAGTCGTCGCCGACCTCGCAGCGCAGCACGTCCGTCCGCAGCAGCCGCAGGGTCACCGGACGCTCCGCGTACCGCACGGCGTTCGTCACGACCTCGCTGATCAGCAGCTCGACCGAGTCCGTCAGCTCCTCCAGGTCCCAGCGGGCCAGCGCCCGCCGGGCGAGCCGCCGGGCCCGCCCCGGAGCCGCGTCCTCCGGCTCCAGGAACCAGTACGCCACGTCGCTCGGCGCGATCCCGTCGAACCGGGCCGCGAGCAGCGCGATGTCGTCGTCCCGGTCGCCCGGGCCCAGCATGTCGAGGACGTCGTCGCAGAGCGCCTCCAGGGGCGGCGAGTGGTCAGGGCCCGTCAGCTGCGCGGTCGCCGCGAGGCGCTCCCGCAGCTGCTCGATGCCCGTCCACACGTCCCGCAGCCGGGACTCGACGAGACCGTCCGTGTAGAGCAGCAGCGTGGCACCGGCCGGGGCGTCCAGCTCGACCGCCTCGAAGTCCACCCCGCCGACACCGATCGGGGCGCCGGGCGGCACCCGCAGCACCTCGGCGCGGCCGCCCAGGTGGAGCAGTATCGGCGGCGGATGGCCGGCGTTGGCGACGGTGATCCGGTGCGAGACCGGGTCGTACACCGCGTACATGCAGGTCGCCATGCGGTTCTCGCCGAGCCGCTGCGCCTGCTCGTCCAGGTGGTGCAGGACCTCCTGCGGGGGCAGGTCGAGCCCGGCCAGGGTCTGCGCGGTCGTACGCAGCTGGCCCATGATCGCCGCCGAGGTCATGGAGTGGCCCATGACGTCGCCGACGACCAGGGCGACCCTGCTGCCGGGCAGCGGGATCGCGTCGTACCAGTCGCCGCCGACCCGCGCCGTCTCGGCCGCCGGGAGGTAGCGCGAGGCCAGCTTGACGCCGGTCGGCTGCGGCAGCGAGTCCGGCAGCATCGTCCGCTGGAGCTCGTCCGCGATGTACGCCTCACGGCCGTACAGCACGGCCTTGTCGATGCCGAGCGCGGTGTGCGTGGCCAGCTGGGCCGCGACGAGCAGGTCGTTCGGCTCGAAGCCCGCCCGCTCGGGGCGCCGCAGGAACACGGCGGCGCCGATCACCCGGCGCCGGCCGCGCAGCGGCGCGAGGACGGCCCGCAGCCCCCCGGGCAGCGGGTGCTCGGGGCCGAGCAGCTCGGTCAGCGCCGCCTTGGCGGCAGCGGAGTCGCCGAAGACCGGCCGCACCCCGCGCAGCACCTCGGCCAGCGCCCCGCCGGACCGCACCTCGCAGAGTTCGGCCGCGGGGGTCGGATCCGGATCGGGTACGAGGACGAGCTCCTCGCCCTCCAGATCGCTTAACCGGAGCCGGTCGGTGCGGCGCAGACGCAGCACGAACGGCGCCACCGGCCGCTCGTCGCCCACCGGGAGCGGGTCGCGGAGGTAGACCAGGATCTCGTCGGAGAAGGTCGGCACGGTGGCCCGGCACAGGCCGAGGACGATCTCGTCCAGGTCGATGCCGCGCGCGATGCGCCGGGTCGCGGCGCCGACGAACCGCAGCCGGTCGCCCTCGCGCCGGCCGGAGCCGTCCCCGCCGCGGGCCTCCCCGCCCGGGCGCTGCGGGGAGACGGCGACCGCGACGGCACCGGGGTGCCCCGTGCCTGTGGAGGAGCCGGGCGCGCCGGGATAAGCCGTACCGGCGGAAGAGTCGGGAGTGCCGGGGTGCCCCGTGCCCGTGGAAGAGCCGGGTGCGCCGGGGTGGGCCGTGGCGTCCGCGGTGCTCGGGTGGTCCGTGCCGCCCGCCGTGTCGGGGTGGCCCGTGCCGCCGGAGGTGCCCGTGCCCGCGGGCGCCGGGCCCGCGGGCTGCGCGGGGACGTCCGGGACCGGGGTCGCGGGGGCCGCCGGGCCGCCCGGCACGTCGGAGGGCAGGCCGGCCGCCGCCTCCTGGCGAGGGCGCGCGCGTTCCTGCGACCGGGCAGCCAGGGGCTGCCGGCCTTCGTGGGAGGTGGGATGCTCCGTCACGCGTGGGATTCCGTCCGTCCGGGCCGGTGGTGCGATGCACTCGCTCTTCTCGCCGATGCCGCGCCTTCGCAGGGGGTAAACCCCTTGTACGCTGCGGATCTGGACGTTCCGCGAGCTGCGGCAACGGCGGGGGGCGCAACACCCGGGCACACGTCCGGCACTGCTCTCCCCCTCTGGATGACTTCTGGTCAGGTCCTGTGCTGTGCTGAGTCGTCGACGTGCTGGTCGGTCGGTCTGACGTGGTGTTCGGTCGGTCTCTGCCGTGCGGAGGACGATCCTACGTTTGAACCCCTGGGGCGCATCAAGGGTCTCACGGCGCCGTGTGCGCCGGAGTGCGATCCCAGTCCGCCGGCAGTTCCGGAACAGGCCATGCCGGATCGGGCCGCCAGTCCTCCCAGCCGTCCGCGAACGGCGCCCCCCACGTCTTGATCCGCTCCACCGCGCGCTCCCCCGCCGCCCGCACCCCGGCGGCCTGCGCCGCGCTCATCAGGCCGGACCGCTGGGCCTGCGCGAACTCGTCCTCGTCCCGCCAGAGCCAGCTGTGGTCGGGGTAGACGGAGATGTCGAGGAAGTGGTCCTCGGAGTCGAGGCCGCCGGACCAGCGGGTCCGCGGCTCCTCCAGGTTCACGTACCAGCTGCGGAAGCGCCAGCCGCGCTCCCAGAACAGCCACACCGACCACGGCTCGCCGGGCCGCGCGAGCTTCAGCACGCCGCTGCCGGCCCAGCGCGCGCGCTGGGTGGTGCGCGGGGCGGTGTAGCGGGTGGCGAGCGGCTCGTCGTGGACGGAGGTGCCGTCGGCGAGCACCGGCCGGACGCACTCGGTGCCGGGCGCCATCCAGACCGCGAGCAGCTCGGGCGTGTCCTGCACGACCGTCACCGGCCGGCAGATGTGCACCGCGCCGGTGCCGTTGCCGCGGTAGCGCCAGAGGATGTGGTCCCCCGGCGCCCAGTGCTGTGAGCCGCCCGATCCTGTCATGCGCAGATCTTAGGGGCGCGCTCCCACGACCGCTGCGGCACAGATCACGGAGGAGTCGGCTACCGGACATGGACGATCCGGCTACCGGCCGGTTCTCTACCGGCCCGTTCCTCACATGCTGGTTCCCTACCGACCGGTTCCCTACCGACCGGTTCCCTACCGACCGGTTCCCTACCGGCTGGTTCCCTACCGGCCGGTCACCGCCGGCCTGCCCGCCGGACCCCGGGGGCGGCTCCGTCACGGCCTCCGGTCACCGGCGGTTGCGCCCGTCCTCCGGCCACCGGCCGGTGCGCCCGTCCTACGGCCGGGTCATCCGCAGCACGTCCAGCGCCTCGTCCAGCTGCTCGACGGTGAGGTCGCCCCGCTCGACGTAGCCGGACTCCAGGACCACCTCGCGGATGGTCTTCCGCTCGGCGACGGACCTCTTCGCGACCTTGGCGGCCTCCTCGTAGCCGATGTACTTGTTCAGCGGGGTGACCACGGACGGCGAGGACTCGGCGTACTCGCGGGCGCGCTCCGCGTTCGCGGTGATCCCGTCGACCGTGCGGTCGGCGAGCAGCCGGGAGGCGTTGGCGAGAAGCCGTACGGATTCCAGCAGGTTCTTGGCCATCACCGGCAGCATCACGTTGAGCTCGAAGTTCCCGGCCGCGCCCGCCACCGCCACCGTGGTGTCGTTTCCGGTCACCTGTGCGGCGACCATGAGGACCGCCTCGGGGATCACCGGGTTCACCTTGCCGGGCATGATCGAGGAGCCGGGCTGGAGGTCGGGGAGGTTGATCTCGGCGAGGCCGGTGCGGGGGCCGCTGGCCATCCAGCGCAGATCGTTGGCGATCTTGGTGAGGGAGATCGCGATGGTCCTGAGCTGCCCGGACGTCTCCACCAGGCCGTCGCGGGCGCCCTGGGCCTCGAAGTGGTCGCGGGCCTCGGTCAGCGGCAGTCCGGTGGCGCGGGCGACCTCGGCGATGACGGCGGCGGAGAAGCCGGCCGGGGTGTTGATGCCGGTGCCCACCGCCGTGCCGCCGAGGGGGAGTTCGGCGAGCCGGGGGAGTGCGGTGCGCAACCGCTCGGCGCCGTACCGGACCTGGGCCGCATAGCCGCCGAACTCCTGGCCCAGGGTGACCGGGGTGGCGTCCATCAGATGCGTACGGCCGGACTTCACCACCGTCGCGAATTCGGCTGATTTTCGCTCAAGGGAGGCGGCCAGGTGGTCGAGGGCGGGGATCAGGTCGCGGGTGACGGCGGCGGTGGCCGCGATGTGGATGGACGAGGGGAAGACGTCGTTCGAGGACTGCGAGGCGTTGACGTGGTCGTTGGGGTGGACCTCGCGGCCCTCGGGGAGCCGCTCGCCGGCGAGGGTGGCGATCACCTCGTTGGTGTTCATGTTGGACGAGGTGCCGGAGCCGGTCTGGAAGACGTCCACCGGGAAGTGCTCGTCCCAGCGCCCTTCGGCGACCTCCCCGGCCGCCGCGACGATCGCCTCGGCGCGGTCCTTGTCGATCACCCCGAGCTCGGCGTTGACCTTGGCGGCGGCGGCCTTGATCCGGGCCAGGGCCTCGATGTGGGCGCGCTCCAGGCGCTGGCCGGAGACCGGGAAGTTCTCCACGGCCCGCTGGGTCTGGGCCCGCCACTTGGCGTGTGCGGGGACCCGCACCTCGCCCATGGAGTCGTGTTCGATCCGGTAGCCGTCAGCCTCGTTCATGTTCCTCAACCTCTCTGAACTCTCCGAAAAAGATGAGCACTTGTCTTGTTCGATGTATTCCCAAGGCGCGTACCGGCCAGTAAAAACCGTGGGTAACCCCACTTCCAGGAGGCGCAGTGAAGCGCACCAGGTCCAGACTCCGCTGGCCCGTAGCGGCCGTCGCCGCCGCCGCGGCGGCCCTCGGCAGCATGACCGCAGCCGCCCCCGCCGGCGCGGCCGACACGAGCACCACGGCCGGAATCACCTCCGTACCGCTCTCTCCCGAGCTGGAGGCGGTCCGGGCCGCCGAGGCGACCAAGATCTACGGAAGCCCCGAGGAGCGCCCGCTCGCCCAGCGCAAGACCGGCCTGATCTCACTCGGTGACAGCGAGATCTCCGGCGAGGGCGTCGGCACGTACGAGTCGCCCACCAACGGACCCGCCAACTGGTGCCACCGCTCCCCGGACGCCGCCATCCACCGCACCGGGATCCCCGCGGACCTCACGTTCAACGTGGCCTGCTCCGGCGCGTACACCGGCAACATCCGGATCGGCGGCTCCAAGCAGTACGCCGACGAGCTCGTCCAGAGCGACAACCTCGCCGTCAAGGCCCGCAACACGCGGATCAAGATGGTCCTGCTCGTCGCCGGCGCCAACGACGACCTGCAGTTCGGGCCCGTCATGACCGACTGCGTCCAGCGCTTCGTCCTCAGCCAGGGCACCTGCGAGCCCAAGTACGCCCCCGGCTGGCAGGCCCGCGTCGACGCGCTCGTCCCCAAGGTCGAGCAGACCGTCCGCGACCTCAAGACCGTCATGCGCGACGCCGGATACGCCGACGGCGACTACAAGCTCGTCGTCATGGGCTACCCCAGCCCGATCGGCCCCGACTTCTACGACAACCCGAACTTCCCGGGCAAGCTCGCCTGCGGCGGCATGGGCTACGACTCCGACACCAAGTGGGGCCGCAACAGCGCCGTCCCCGCCTTCGAGCGCGGCATGCGCACCGTCGCCGCCGACACCGGGGCCGTCTTCCTCGACGACTCGCGGCTCTTCAACGGCCACGAGGTCTGCATGGAGGACACCTGGGCCCGGGGCCTCTACATCGACCTCTCCAAGCCCGGCGGCCTCGACGAGAACTCCGTACGCCAGTCCTTCCACCCCAACAAGAGCGGCCACGGCGCCTTCGCGTCCTGCCTCACCCAGATCTACAACTCGGGCCTGCGCGAGGCGAGCTGCGCCGACGTCAACTCCTCCGGCACCCCGACGCTCTTCCCGGTCGCCTGGGACGACGCGTACAAGCCGCTGAAGAACCAGGCCACCGGCAACTGCCTGGACGTGAACGCCGCCGAGTCGGCCAACGGGACCGGCGTCCTCGGCTGGGACTGCCACGGCGGCCGCAACCAGGGCTGGTGGTACGACTCCGCCCGGCAGACCCTCCACACCCAGCTCACCCAGGACCGCTGCCTGGACGTGCCCGCCGCCGTCTACCAGACCGGCAAGGCGCTCATCATCTGGAACTGCAGCGGCTCCGCCAACCAGAAGTTCGTCCGTGACGGCGCGACCATCCGCCCCGCCGCCGCGACCGGACTCTGCCTCGCCCAGAGCGCGGCGAAGGAGCCGGTCCGGCTCCAGAACTGCGACGGCTCCGCGAACCAGAAGTTCGCGTAGGGGCCACCCCAGGAACGCCGAGGCCCTCGTCCGGTGCGGGACGGGGGCCTCGGTCATGCTCAGAGCGTCTTCGTCGTGCTCTTCGTCGTGCTCTTCGCCAGTTCGTACGCCGGGAGCATCGCCCGGTGCTCGCCGGTGTCGAGCCCGCCGAGGTGGACGATGACCGTTCCCCTCGGGGTGGCGACGGCGAAGGCCCGCTCCTCCTTGCCGTCGGCGGTGTACATCACCTCGGTCGCGGGCAGGGCGCCCGCCTTCGTCTCCCGGTAGGTGGCGCCCGAACTCCCCTTCTCCGCCCGCACGAAGCCTTCGAGAGCCGTCCGGGCGGGGCCCTTCGGGGCCGTCCACACGCGCAGGTAGCCGATGTTCCCGGACGGCTTGGCGTCGACCTCGCAGCGGACGGTGGCGGGGCCCTGGCGGGTGAGCGCGGCGAACTCCGGGTTCTCGGGGTCCTTGACCGCCTCCGGCTCCCAGTCCTCGGCGAGCGCGAAGGAGACGGGCAGCGCGCAGGGGGAACCGGGGCCGCCGAGCGTGGCCGCGGCCTTGGCGGCAGCGGTCTTCCGCGGGGCCGCCCCGGCCGCCGGGGCGTCGGGCTTCGGGGTCGTGCCGCAGGCGGTCAGCAGCAGCCCGGCCGCCACCAGGGCGGCGGGGACGGCCGTACGCATCGCTCGTGCTCTCTCTGACATGGCGCCATGATCCCCCACGGGGCCGCCCCGGGATTGCTCCGAACGGGCGAGACGGCGGTGATCGCCGCACAATGTGAAGCGTGCCGAGGGGGACCCCCATCCCACGGGAGGCAGGACATGACCCGCAGCTTCAGGAGGATCGGCGCGCTCTGCGCAACCACGGTCGCGGCGGTCTCCTTCGCGGCCGCCACCGCCCCGGCCCACGCCGACAACGGCGACGGGTTCGAGTTCACGCTCTTCGCCAAGGAGGTCCCAGGCGGGGGAGCGAGTGAGAGCCCGCCGGCGCCCAAGGTCGGGGACGTCGTCACCTTCGCCGACGACCTCTACAAGGACAAGGGCGGCGCCAAGGTCGGCCGTGACGGCGTGACCTGCACCGTGGTGCGCGTCTCCGGGGACCAGGCCGACATGAACTGCGTCGGCACCATCGTCCTGAACGGCGGCCCGGGCGGACAGATCACCGCCCAGGCCCTCGCCACCGTCGACATCACGAACGAGGCGCCGGCCGCCCTCGACCTCGCCGTCACCGGCGGCACCGGAGACTTCACGCAGGCGCGTGGATACATCCGGACGAGCCCCGACGGGGACTACGACCAGATGGAGTTCCACATCACCACGCGGTGAGCCCGTTACGACAGCTTGCCGCCGTAGTCCGGGAGCTTGAAGGCGCGCTCGGCGTGGCCGCCGACGAGATCGGTCGTGTTGTTGCCGATGTTCGCGATGATCGTGTAGCCCTTGGCCTCGATCTCGGCGCGCTTCTCGGTCTTGTACGCGCTGACCTCGCTGAACAGGTCGGGGAGCGAGCGCACGTAGAGACCGTCGACGGGGTAGCCGGCCTTCTTTAGGTTCCAGTCCGTCAGGGAGTAGATGATCCCCGGACGGGCCGTCACGAAGAAGACGGCCACACCGCGCGCGTGGGCGTCGGCGACCAGGGCACGGACCTCGGGGATGGCCGGGGTCGGCAGCTCCCAGAACGGGTGGAAGTCCGTCTCCAGCGAGGAGTTGTCGATGTCGAGGACGATCGCCTGCTTCTCGTGGCCGGCGTCCTCGGCACGCTCCTCGATGTACGGGCGGGCCTGGTCGACGACCGCGGCCACGTCGTGGCGCCAGGTCGTGTAGTCGACGTCCGCGAGGGCCGCGGCCGAGGTGAGGTGGGTGTCCGGGTCGGCGGCGGAGGCGGCGGGCGCCGCACCGACGACGAGGAGGGCCGTCAGGCCGAGGGCCGTGGCGGTGGCCTTGGCGGAGGGAACGGAGGACATGGGGGGCTCCCGAGTGGGTCGAACCGGCTCAGTGGTTGACATGCTCGCGACCCATACTGACCAGTAGGTGACGAGAGGGCTACCGGTCGGTAGCCACTTTCTGAGCGAAGATCGACATCCGCGCACGACGAAGCCCCCCGGTCCGGACCGGACCGAGGGGCTCCGCGTGAGCCGCGGGAGACCTTACGAGAGCTGCGAACCCTGACGCACCGGGATGTGCGTGAACGTCGGCTCGGGGGCCGGGTTCTGGAAGAAGTCGTTGCCCTTGTCGTCGACGACGATGAAGGCCGGGAAGTCCTCGACCTCGATCTTCCAGACCGCCTCCATGCCGAGCTCCTCGTACTCGACGACCTCGACCTTCTTGATGCAGTCCTGCGCGAGACGCGCGGCCGGGCCGCCGATCGAGCCGAGGTAGAAGCCGCCGTGCGCGCCGCACGCGTCCGTGACCTGCTTGCTCCGGTTGCCCTTGGCCAGCATGACCTTCGAGCCGCCCGCCGCCTGGAACTGCTCCACGTACGAGTCCATGCGGCCGGCCGTCGTCGGGCCGAAGGAGCCGGAGGCGTAGCCCTCGGGGGTCTTCGCGGGACCCGCGTAGTACACCGGGTGGTCCTTCAGGTACTGCGGCATCTCCTCGCCCGCGTCCAGACGCTCCTTGATCTTGGCGTGCGCGATGTCGCGCGCCACGACCAGCGGGCCGCTGAGGGAGAGACGGGTCTTGACCGGGTACTTGGTCAGCTCGGCGAGGATCTCGTCCATCGGCTGGTTGAGGTCGATCTTCACGACGTCCTCGTCCGCGGCCAGGTGCTCCTCGGTCGTCTCCGGCAGGAAGCGCGCCGGGTCGGTCTCCAGCTGCTCCAGGAAGACGCCCTCGGCGGTGATCTTCGCGACGGCCTGGCGGTCGGCCGAGCAGGACACGGCGATCGCGACGGGCAGCGAGGCGCCGTGGCGGGGGAGGCGGACGACGCGGACGTCGTGGCAGAAGTACTTGCCGCCGAACTGCGCGCCGATGCCGATCTTCTGCGTCAGCTCGAAGACCTTCTCCTCCAGCTCCTTGTCGCGGAAGCCGTGGCCGGTCTCGGCCGAGCCCTCGGTGGGCAGCTCGTCCAGGTAGTGCGCGGAGGCGTACTTCGCGGTCTTGAGCGCGAACTCGGCGCTGGTGCCGCCGACGACGATCGCCAGGTGGTACGGCGGGCAGGCCGCCGTGCCGAGCGAACGGATCTTCTCCTCCAGGAACTTCATCATGGAGGCCTCGTTCAGGACGGCCTTGGTCTCCTGGTAGAGGAAGGACTTGTTGGCCGAGCCGCCGCCCTTGGCCATGAAGAGGAACTTGTACGCGCCGCCGTCGGTCGCGTACAGCTCGATCTGCGCGGGCAGGTTCGAGCCGGTGTTCTTCTCCTCCCACATGGTCACCGGGGCCATCTGCGAGTAGCGCAGGTTCAGCTTGGTGTACGCGTCGTAGATGCCCTTGGACAGGGCCTCCTCGTCGCGGCCGGAGGTCAGGACGTTCTGGCCGCGCTTGCCCATGACGATCGCGGTACCGGTGTCCTGGCACATCGGCAGCACGCCGGCGGCGGCGATGTTCGCGTTCTTGAGCAGGTCGAGCGCGACGAACTTGTCGTTGCCCGACGCCTCCGGGTCGTCGATGATCCGGCGCAGCTGGGCCAGGTGGGCCGGGCGCAGGAAGTGCTGGATGTCGTGGATGGCCTCGGCGGCCAGGGTGCGCAGCGCCTCGGGCTCGACCTTGAGGAACGTACGCCCGTCGGCCTCGAAGGTGGAGACACCTTCGGAGGTCACCAGGCGGTAGGGCGTGGTGTCCTCTCCCAGGGGGAGCAGATCGGAGTACGCAAACTCAGGCATGACGGCGGCCATTCCTCACTCGGCAGACAGCGGCGCCGCCTCCGTTGGCGGCGCACGGTCCAGCGTAAGACCCGGGCGCGGCGCGGATCCTGTGAGGTAAGGCTCACTGGGGGCGCGGACCCCGCCGGAATGGCGTGATCGGGAGCTTCGCCCGGGGCATCCCCTAGGGGACGGGACCGGGGTGTTCCCTCTGGTCGCGATCTATCGCGTGTCGCTACGCTGACTCCGTGGACCTCGAAAAGCAGCCCGAACCCGAGAAGCAGCCGCAGCCGCAGCGTCCGGCCGCCCCCGCCACGACCTCACCCGCCGAGCCGGCCTTCGCCGATCCGCGGGGTTCGCTGCGGGCCTCGGACGCGGACCGGGACCGGATCGCGGACATCCTCAGGGACGCCCTGGCCGAAGGCCGGCTCGACCCCGAGGAGCACTCGGACCGGATCGACGCGGTCTACCGGGCCAAGACCGTGGGCGAGCTGGAGCCGATCGTCCGCGACCTGCCGGGCGCCCGCACCGCCCGCGACGCCGCACCGGAGGCCGTCGCCTACGGCCCCGACGACACCGAGGGCCCCGCGGACAACCTCGTCGCGATCTTCTCCAGCACGACCCGCAAGGGCCGCTGGCGGGTCAGCCGCCGGACGAACGCCTTCGCGCTCTTCGGGAACATCGAGATCGACCTGACCGAGTCGATCTTCGCCCAGCGCCTCACCACCATCAACGCCACCTCGATCTTCGGGAACGTCGAGGTGCGCGTCCCGGAGAACATCAGCCTGCGCGGCAGTGGCACCGGCATCTTCGGGAACTTCGAGGTCGTGACCCTGGAAGGCGTCGACCCGCAGGCCCCCGTCGTCGTCATCAACGGCTACTCGGTCTTCGGGAACGTCGAGGCCAGACCCAAGCGCGGCAAGTGGATCACCGACCTCCAGGGCAGGCTGAAGAAGAACCTCGGACACTGACGCGCACGGGACCGCCCGGAGCGAGGCGGGCGCTCCGGGGGGCCGCCGCCCGGACGTGACCGGAATTCGCCCTCGGGTATCCGCAGTGCGGAACGGCGGGGCACGCAGTGCATAGGCACGCGCACAGCGGGTAGGGCTGGTGCATCGCCGCTCGCTCGCGAAGCCGTCGTCAGGAGTAGACCGTGCTGCAACTGCCGCATCAGCCCCTCCAGGTCGCCGCCGTACCCCCTCAGCGCGCCCCTGCCCGGGAGGACGAGGCCGGTCCATGGCACGCGGAGGCGGTGTGCCGCCGGGACGAGGCCGGGCTCTTCTTCGCGCCCTCCAAGGAGCCGACCGCCGCGCGGCTCGCCCGCGAGGAGGCGGCCAAGCGGGTCTGCGCGCGCTGTCCGGTGATGGTCGAGTGCCGGGAGCACGCACTGCTCCAGCCCGAGCCGTACGGGGTGTGGGGCGGGCTCACGGCGGCGGAGCGCCGCGTCGTCCTCGCCCGGCGCCGGCGGCGTGAGGTGGAGCTGCGGAAGGCGGCGGCGGCCGAGCGGATCGCCCAGGCGGGCTGACGGGACCGCGGAGACCTTCCCCGCGCCCGTACGAGAAGGGGCGCCCCCACCGCACATGGGGGCGCCCCTCTTCGTACCGTCGCGCTGAAGCGTTACTTCGCGCGGTCGAAGTCGATCGCGCTGTACGCGCGCAGCTTCGAGAGCCGGTGCGTCGAGTCGATCTGGCGGATCGTGCCGGACTTCGAGCGCATGACCAGCGACTGGGTGGTCGCCGTCTCGGCGCGGTAGCGCACCCCGCGGAGCAGCTCGCCGTCGGTGATGCCGGTCGCGACGAAGAACACGTTGTCGCCGCTGACCAGGTCGTTCGTGGAGAGCACGCGGTCCAGGTCGTGGCCCGCGTCCAGTGCCTTCTGGCGCTCGGCGTCGTCCTTCGGCCACAGCTTGCCCTGGATCACACCGCCGAGGCACTTGATGGCGCAGGCGGAGATGATGCCCTCGGGCGTGCCGCCGATGCCCATGAGCATGTCGACGCCGGTGCCCTCGCGGACGGCCATGATCGAGCCGGCGACGTCGCCGTCCGAGATGAACTTGATCCGGGCGCCGGTCTCGCGGATCTCCTTGACGATGCCCTCGTGGCGGGGGCGGTCCAGGATGACGACGGTGATGTCCTCGGGGGAGGAGTTCTTCGCCTTGGCGACCCGGCGGATGTTGACCGAGACGGGGGCGTTGATGTCGACGAAGTCGGCGGCCTCGGGGCCGGTGACCAGCTTGTCCATGTAGAAGACCGCGGACGGGTCGAACATGGTGCCACGGTCGGCGGCGGCCAGGACGGCGATCGCGTTCGGCATGCCCTTGGCGTTGAGCGTGGTGCCGTCGATCGGGTCGACGGCGATGTCGACCTCGGCGCCGGTGCCGTCGCCGACGTGCTCGCCGTTGAAGAGCATCGGGGCTTCGTCCTTCTCGCCCTCGCCGATGACGACGACGCCGTTCATCGAGACGGTGGAGATCAGGGTCCGCATGGCGTTGACCGCCGCCCCGTCCGCGCCGATCTTGTCGCCGCGGCCGACCCAGCGGCCGGCGGCCATGGCGGCTGCCTCGGTGACGCGGACCAGCTCAAGGGCGAGGTTGCGGTCGGGTGCCTCGGGGGAAACGACAAGCTCGGGCGGAAGGTGGTGGTGCTCGGTCATCGGAACGCACCTTTCTGTACGGCGACGGCCGGAAAAAAGAGGGTGCTGCGACTCTATCGGTACGTCGACAAAATGAGCAGAGGGGCCCACGTATGAGCACAGCACCATGATGCGACCATGGTGGGCGTGGCAGGTATGCGAGGCAGGCAGACGGTACGCGGGATGTTCCAGTCCCTCGGGGTGATCATGGTCGCCGCGGGCGTGATGTATCTCTTCATCCCGCACGACGAACACGCGGAGCCGGTCAAGGCGAAGGACTACCGGGTCGAGCTCCTGACGGCCCAGCGGGCGGCGCCGTATCCGGTGCTGGCCCCCCAGGGCCTCGGCGAGGGCTGGAAGGCGACGGTCGTCTCGTACAAGCGCGAGCAGGGCGACGCCTGGCAGCTCGGCTTCATCACGCCCGACACCCAGTACGTGGCGGTCAACCAGTCGACGGCGGAGCCGGGGAAGTTCGTGCCCGAGGTGACCCTGAAGGCGAAGGACACCGGGAAGACCCAGACGGTGGCCGGCCGGGTCTGGCAGCGCTGGGAGGGCCCGAAGTACGACGCGCTCGTCCGCACGGACGGCGGCGCGACGACCGTGGTGACCGGCACGGCGTCCTTCGAGCGACTGGCGGAGCTGGCCGGCTCGCTCCAGTCGAAGAAGGTCTGAGCCGGGTATTCGGGCATACGGGAAGGGCCCCGCACTCGTTGAGTGCGGGGCCCTTCCCACGTGCCACTCAGACGGTGGTGACGACCTCGTCGTAGGAGAGGCGCGGGGAGCGCGGGAACCAGGCGTCCTCGCCCGGCTTGCCGATGTTGACGACCATCAGCGGGGTGTGGTCGTCGTCCAGGAACTCCTTCTGGACGCCGGCGAAGTCGAGACCGGTCATCGGGCCGGCGGCCAGGCCGGCGGCGCGGACGCCCACGATGAAGTACGCGGCCTGGAGGGCGGCGTTCAGCAGCGCGGAGCCCTCGCGGACCGGGCGCTCCGAGAAGAACATGTCCTTGGCCTGCGGGAAGTGCGGGAGCAGGGCCGGGAGCTCCTCGTGGAACTCGTTGTCGGCCGAGAGGATCGCGACCAGCGGCGCGGCGGCGGTCTTGGCCTGGTTGCCCTCGGCCATGTGCTTCACCAGGCGCTCGCGGGCCTCGGGGGAGCGGACCAGGGTGATGCGCAGCGGGGTCTGGTTGAAGGCGGTCGGGCCGAACTTCACCAGGTCGTAGATCGCCTGGAGCTGCTCGTCGGTCACCGGCTCGTCGGTGAACGTGTTGGCGGTGCGGGCCTCACGGAAGAGGAGGTCCTGGGCGACGGCGTCAAGGGCGAGAGACATGCTGCGTACCTTCCGGACTGCAAGGGGGTTCGCTCGTTGAAGGTTCAAGCGATGTCTCGACAGTACGGCGAGATTGATGAAACTTCAACTAACCCATCCGGATAGTGATCCGCTTCACTCGGAGTCTACATGCCGGGGCCTGGGGGCGGGGGCGGCTACGGGGCGGCCGGGTGCCGCCTACTCGTCCCCGTCCTCCTCCCCCGCGGCCGCCTCCGCCGCCAGTGCGGCGTCGAGCCGGGCCCGCGCACCCTCCAGGCGACGCCGGCACACCTTCGCCAGCTCCTCGCCGCGCTCCCAGAGCGCCAGGGACTCCTCCAGTGACGTCCCGCCCGCCTCAAGGCGCCGGACGACCTCGATCAGCTCGTCCCGCGCCGCCTCGTAACCGAGGGCCGCCTCTTCCGCGCCCGTCTCCGTGCCTGCTGCCATGTGCCGCTCCATCCTCGTGTCGACTGCTCTGATTCCCGCTCGCCCGGCTCAGGCCGGATCCGGCACGCGCCGCACCGTGAACTCGCCCTCGGCGACCCTGGCCCGCAGCTCCTCGCCCTCCGCGACCTCCTCGGGAGACCGGACCACCGCCCCGTCCGCCCGCTGGAGCACCGCGTACCCCCGCTCCATCGTCGCGGCGGGCGACAGCGCCCGGACCCGCGCGCGCGTGTGGGAGAGCTCCGAGTCCGCCCGGTCCAGGAGGTGCCCGAGGACCCGCCGGCTCCGCGCGAGCAGCGCCGCCACCTCGTCCTCGCGGACCTCCACCATCCGCTGCGGGTGCTCCATGACGGGCCGCGCGAGCGCGTGCGCCAGGCCGCGCTCCTCGCGCTCCAGGAGCCCGCGCACGGTCCGCAGCGCCCGGTCCCGCAGCCCGCGCACCCGGTCCAGCTCCTCGCCGACGTCCGGCACGACCTTCTTGGCCGCGTCCGTCGGCGTCGAGGCGCGCAGATCGGCCACCAGGTCGAGCAGCGGCGAGTCCGGCTCGTGCCCGATCGCGGACACCACCGGCGTACGGCACTCGGCCACCGTACGGATCAGCTTCTCGTCCGAGAACGGCAGCAGGTCCTCGACGCTGCCGCCGCCCCGGGCCACGATGATCACGTCCACGTCCTCGTGCGCGTCAAGCTCCCGGACCGCCTGGACGACCTGCGGGACCGCCTTCACGCCCTGCACCGCGACGTTCCGCACCTCGAAGCGGACGGCGGGCCAGCGACGGCGCGCGTTCTCCAGGACGTCCCGCTCGGCCGCCGAGGCGCGGCCGCAGACCAGGCCCACGCGGTGCGGCAGGAACGGCAGCGGCTTCTTCCGGTCGAGCGCGAAGAGGCCCTCCGAGGCCAGGCTCCGCTTGAGCTGCTCCAGCCGGGCCAGCAGCTCGCCGATCCCGACCGGCTTGATCTCCACCGCCCGCAGCGACAGCTGGCCGCGCGGCGCGTACCACTCGGGCTTGGCGTGCACGACGACCCGGGCGCCCTCGGAGACGACGTCCGCGACGGCGTCGAAGACCTGGCGGTAGCAGGTGACGCCGATGGAGATGTCGTGCGAGGGATCCCGCAGCGTCAGGAAGACGACCCCGGCGCCGGGGCGCCGCGACAGCTGCGTGATCTGCCCCTCGACCCAGATCGCCCCGAGCCGGTCGATCCACCCCCCGATGAGCCGGGAGACCTCACCGACGGGCAGCGGTGCTTCGGCGGACGTAGTCAGACCCATGGACCGAGCGTAACCGCGCGGTACGACAAC
The DNA here is from genome assembly GCF_055602235.1 of Streptomyces sp. NPDC037410. Classification (NCBI taxonomy): domain Bacteria; kingdom Bacillati; phylum Actinomycetota; class Actinomycetes; order Kitasatosporales; family Streptomycetaceae; genus Streptomyces; species Streptomyces sp. NPDC037410. The sequence continues at coordinate 190,568 of NZ_JBVJWR010000009.1, forward strand.
GTCAGGGGCGCGCGTCGGCCGACGGCCTCACGGGCCGGGCCCCGTCTCCGGGCGCGGCGGCCTCACGGGCACGGGTCCCGGCCCCGGGCGCGGCGGCCTCAGGCGCGCGTGGAGACAGCCCCGCGCGGGGGATGTCCGGCCCCGGCGCGGGGCGGCGACGCCCCGCCCCGGCGGTCCTCACGCGCGCTTGGACCCGTCTTCGCCCACGGCGGCCTTCACGCGCGCGTGGCCCCGTCTTCGCCCACGGCCTCCCCACGCGGGCGCGTGGGGACGGCTCCCGCCCGCCGGCGGCCTCACGCGCCCGGGGACGTCCGTGTCGCGCCCTGGACCGCGAGGACCACCAGTCCCACCCCCAGCCACACCACGCCCACCACCTGCGCGGCGGCCGAGGCCTCGACGATGACCGCGATCAGGATCGCCGCGCCGGTCACCGGCATCACGATGTGCTTGAACCAGTGCGGCGGCCCCTCCGCCCGTCGTACGGCGAACCAGCCCACCACGCTCGCGTGCAGCAGGACGAACGCGGTCAGCGCGCCGACGTCGACCACCGAGACCAGGTGGTCGAGGCCGTCGTCCTGGCGCGCCGCCCACAGCGCCGCGATCATCGTCACCGTCGCCGACACGAGCAGCGCCACGCGCGGGACGCCGCCGTCGGTGCGGGCGAGCAGGTGCGGGAGGCGCCGGTCGCGGCCCATCGCGAACAGCAGGCGCCCGCCCGCCGCCTGCCCGGCGAGCGCCGCGAAGGCCGCGCCGATCGCCTTCGACACGGCCACCAGGTCGTGCAGCCAGCCGCCGACCGACGCGTCCACGGCGTCGTAGAAGGCCGAGCCCTGCTTGGCCGGGTCGGCGGCGAGCTCGGCCGAGGAGAGCGGTTCGAGGAGCGCGACCAGCCAGGTCTGGGCGACGAACAGGAGGCCGGCGAGCGCCAGGCAGAACAGCACCGCCCGCGCCACCTTCCGGGAGCCGCCCGTGACCTCCTCCGCGAAGGAGGCGATCGCGTCGAAGCCCAGGTACGACAGGACCGCCACCGAGACGGCGCCGATCACCGCCGCCAGCGAGAACGACGCGTCCCCGGTGAGCGGCGACCAGCCGTCGCGCAGCCCCCCGTCCCGTACGAGCACCACCACCGCGGAGACGACGAAGACCAGCAGGACGACGATCTCCATCGCGAGCACGGCGAAGCCGGCGCGGGCGGCGGCCTTCACGCCCCACAGGTTCAGGAGGGTGGTGACGACCACGGCGATCCCGGTCCACACCCACCGGTCCACCTCCGGGACCAGCGCCTCCATCGCGATCCCCGCGAAGAGGTAGGCGACGGCCGGGATCAGCAGGTAGTCGAGCATCGCCATCCACCCGGCGATGAATCCCGGCCCCTCTCCGAGGCCCTTGCGCGCGTACGTGAAGACGGAGCCGGCCTGCGGCGCCACCCGCACCATCTGGGCGTAGCTGAAGGCCGTGAACGCCATGGCGACGGTCGCCACGACGTACACCAGTGCGACGGCCCCGTGCGACTTCGCGTCCAGCGTGCCGAAGACGCCGACCGGCGCCATCGGGGCGATGAACAGCAGTCCGTACACGACAAGGTCACGGAACCCAAGATTCCGCCGGAGCTCCTCGTGGTCGGCCGCCCGCGTCTCCTGAGCCATGGCGCCAGTTTCGGCCACGGCACCGCTCCAAGCGCTCACCGACGCGGCCTTACGATGGGACGCATGACTGCAACGCCCGCGCCGACGCCCGATGCCGCCTCCGCGACGAACCGCCCGAAGCGTGTCCTGCTCGCCGCTCCCCGTGGCTACTGCGCGGGCGTGGACCGTGCCGTGATCGCCGTGGAGAAGGCCCTGGAGCAGTACGGTGCGCCGATCTACGTCCGGCACGAGATCGTCCACAACAAGTACGTGGTCCAGACCCTGGAGCGGAAGGGCGCGATCTTCGTCGACCAGGCGACCGAGGTGCCGCCGGGCAACATCGTGATGTTCTCCGCGCACGGCGTCGCCCCCACCGTCCACGAGGAGGCCCGCGTGGGCCGGCTCGCGACCATCGACGCCACCTGCCCGCTGGTCACCAAGGTCCACAAGGAAGCCGTCCGCTTCGCCAAGGACGACTTCGACATCCTCCTCATCGGTCACGACGGCCACGAGGAGGTCATCGGCACCTCCGGCGAGGCGCCCGACCACATCCAGCTCGTCGACGGCCCCGAGGACGTCGCCAAGGTCGAGGTCCGCGACCCCTCCCGGGTCGTCTGGCTCTCCCAGACCACGCTCTCGGTCGACGAGACGATGGAGACGGTCGACGCGCTGAAGGAGAAGTTCCCGCAGCTGATCTCCCCGCCGTCCGACGACATCTGCTACGCCACGCAGAACCGTCAGACCGCCATCAAGGAGCTCGCCGGCCAGGCCGAGCTGGTGATCGTCGTCGGCTCGAAGAACTCCTCCAACTCGATCCGCATGGTCGAGGTCGCCAAGCAGGCCGGCGTCCCCGCCGCGTACCTGGTCGACTTCGCGAGCGAGATCGACGAGGCCTGGCTGGAGGGCGTGACCAGCGTCGGCCTCTCCTCCGGCGCCTCCGTCCCGGACGTCCTGGTGCAGGAGGTCCTGGAGTGGCTCGCCGAGCGCGGCTACGCGGACGTGGAGATCGTCAAGACGGCGGACGAGTCCCTGACCTTCTCGCTGCCCAAGGAGCTCCGCAACAAGGACCTGCGGGCCGAGGCGGCCGCCCTCCTCGAAAACGAGTGACGCAGAGCTCCTGCCCGTAACGTTGGGTCCATGAACGTCTTCGGAGTGGACATCGGCGGCTCGGGCATCAAGGGCGCCCCCGTGGACCTGGAGCGCGGAGCGCTCGCCGAGGAGCGCCACAAGGTGCTGACCCCGCAGCCCGCCACACCCGACGGTGTGGCGGGCTGCGTCGCGGAGGTCGTGGCGAACTTCGGCTGGACGGGACCGGTGGGGGTGACCTTCCCGGGCGTCGTGACCGGCTCCACCATTCGTACGGCCGCCAACGTCGACAAGTCCTGGATCGGCGTCGACGCCGGCGCCCTGATCGGCGAGCGCCTCGGCGGGCTCCCGGTGACCGTCCTCAACGACGCGGACGCGGCCGGGGTCGCGGAGATGACCTTCGGCGCGGGCCGGGGCCGCAAGGGCACGGTGATCCTGCTGACCCTCGGCACCGGCATCGGCTCCGCCGTCTTCGTCGACGGCCGGCTCGTCCCCAACACCGAACTGGGCCACCTGGAGCTCAAGGGCCACGACGCGGAGACCCGCGCCTCGACCAAGGCCAAGGAGGACGAGGACCTCAGCTGGGAGCACTGGGCGACCAAGCGGCTGACCAAGTACCTCGCGCACGTGGAGATGCTCTTCTCGCCGGAGCTGTTCATCATCGGCGGCGGCGTCAGCCGCAAGGCGGACAAGTTCCTGCCGCTGATCGAGGGCATCCGAGCGAAGATCGTCCCGGCGGAGCTGCAGAACAACGCGGGGATCGTGGGGGCGGGGATGGCGGCGGCACGAACGGTCTGAGGACCGCGTTACGCCGGGGGCGGCGCTCCGCCACAGGGGGGCGGGTCTGATGACCGCGTCACGCCACGGGGCGCCGCCCCGCCGCCGGGTGTCGAGCTACGCCACGGGGCGGCGCCCCGCCGCCGGGGCGCGGCCGCCCGGGCCCTCGCCCGGGGGCGTGCCCGCCCCGGAGGTCGTACGGGCAGCAGCGGCGGCGCGCTGGTGGCGGCGCCCCATGTCCCGCACCTTGCGGACGCTCGCGATGAGACCGGCGACGAGGGTGCCGCCGTACAGCCACCCGGCGTGCACGGCGAGGGCGGTCACGACGGCCATCGCCTGGCCGCCGAAGCCGCCCGTGCCGCCCGCGATGGGGACGACGCCGACGGCGAAGGCGATGGGGACGCCGATCGGGGCGGTGACCAGGTCGGCGGTCCGGACCCAGAGCGCGGTCAGGGCGCTGACCGGCAGGAACAGCAGCCCGTACACGATGGGGGAGCCGTCGAGGAGCAGCTGGTCGAGGAGGCCGAGGGCCAGCATGACGGCGGAGGCGAAGAGCCCGGCGCCGAGCCCGGTGAGGCGGGGCGAGGGGAGCCGGCGCAGGGCGAGGACGACCGGCGGCACGGGCCGCCGCCCGGCGGGACGCACGGGCGCACCCGCTCCGGCCCGCTCCACGCGGGCGCGTCCGGGCGCGCGCCCGGACCTGCCGGTCACGCGGTAGACGGCCGCGCCCTCCACGAGCGCCCCGGGCGGTGCGACCGGCGGCGTGGCGGGGGTCTGCGGCCTTCGGCGGCCTTGCGGCTGACTTGTCCTGTGCTGCTCCACACGACCAACGTAGGTCGGAAAGGGGCGGTAACCGGGTCCGGGACACGCCCTTTGGGTGACCTTGCCCCCGAGATCGACCGAAGGTCTCCGTCACTGGCCGGTTCGGCCCGCCCGTAAACTGGGGGATCGGCCCACCATCCACACTTCAGGAAGTCGCCACCGTGTCGCTCACGATCGGAATCGTCGGTCTGCCGAATGTCGGCAAGTCGACCCTGTTCAACGCCCTGACCAAGAACGACGTGCTGGCGGCCAACTACCCGTTCGCCACGATCGAGCCCAACGTCGGCGTCGTCGGCGTCCCGGACCCCCGCCTCCAGCAGCTCGCCGACATCTTCGGCTCGCAGCGCCTCCTCCCGGCCACGGTCGACTTCGTCGACATCGCGGGCATCGTGCGCGGCGCGAGCGAGGGCGAGGGCCTGGGCAACAAGTTCCTCGCGAACATCCGCGAGTCGGACGCGATCTGCCAGGTCATCCGCGCCTTCAAGGACGAGAACGTCGTCCACGTCGACGGCAAGGTCTCGCCGAAGGACGACATCGAGACGATCAACACGGAGCTGATCCTCGCGGACCTCCAGACGATCGAGAAGGTCCTGCCGCGCCTCCAGAAGGAGATGCGGATCAAGAAGGACACGGCGCCCAAGGTCGCCGCCGTCGAGGCCGCCCAGGCGATCCTGGAGAAGGGCGACACGCTCTTCTCGCAGGGCGTCGTCCAGGGCTCGGAGAAGGCGGAGCTCCTGCACGACCTCCACCTCCTCACCACGAAGCCGTTCCTGTACGTCTTCAACGTGGACGAGGACGAGCTGACGGACGAGGCCTTCAAGGCCGAGCAGAGCGCCCTGGTCGCCCCGGCCGAGGCGATCTTCCTCAACGCCAAGCTGGAGCAGGACCTCGCCGAGCTCGACGAGGAGGACGCCATGGAGCTCCTCCAGTCCGTCGGCGCCGAGGAGCCCGGCCTCGCCACCCTCGCCCGCGTCGGCTTCGCGACCCTCGGCCTCCAGACCTACCTGACGGCCGGCCCCAAGGAATCCCGCGCCTGGACGATCAAGCAGGGCGCGACGGCCCCCGAGGCGGCCGGTGTCATCCACACCGACTTCCAGAAGGGCTTCATCAAGGCCGAGGTCATCTCCTTCGCGGACCTCCTCGCCACGGGCTCGGTCGCCGAGGCCCGCGCCGCCGGCAAGGCCCGCATGGAGGGCAAGGAGTACGTCATGCAGGACGGCGACGTCGTGGAGTTCCGCTTCAACGTCTGATACGTCCGGCGAAAGGCCGCCCGACCCGCGACAGAGCGGGTCGGGCGGCCTTTCTGCTGCGCCGAGTCCGCAGGGCCTGCCGGTCGTGGCCATCGCGAAGTCACCGTGCAAATCAGCAGAGTTGCCTCTCATGGCGTTCTCATGAAACTACGCTGAGTGGAGCGCTTTCGTCTGCCGACGCACTTACCCCGCGTATCAGAGTGAACTGGGACGGATGGCAGGAAAAGCATTTTCGCGCCTGTTCAACCCGTACTGACCCTGTTAAGTGTCAGTTGTCACACCGGACATGGCCGAAACCTTTTACTTTTGCGGGTAGTTGTGCGCCGGAAATAGTTGTACGGTCTCGTTACCAGGCAAGTCAGATATGTGGACCGACCCGCATGCTGGCGGGCCTGGAGACCAGCAACCCTCTTGTCGTGTCGATGAAACCCACAAGGTGCGGCATGGCGAGAGGTCCACGGGGAAGGGCAAGTCCTGTTCATGTCTACCGCAGTTGAGTCTGACGTAGAAGTGATCGTGACCTGGCGCGGAAACGTTCGCGACCTTAACGGGGCAAATTCAGAAAGGGGGCGCAGTAATCTGAGGATCGGTGATCGGCTGGAATTCGACATATCGGGCCGCACCGGAGTATTTCAACCCACGACCATCTCCGGCATTGGTGCGTTCGAAGTCTCAAGGGACCACCTCCTCCTCTCCAACTTCACCACGTCCTCGACCTTTGTCATCGAGAACCTGGAGGGGGGTACGGAACTGATCAAGGTGCGTCCTCGCCGATTGGACATGGTCATCCCTTTTGAGATGTCCCGCATTCTGATTCCGTCCGGTCTGGGCATCGTCGAACTCACCGTCTTCAGTCCGCCGCCACTCATGCTCGCCCCTGAGCGGGCCGCCAGGGTGGCCGAATCGGACATGTTCAAACTGGATACGGCGAGCAAGTACTTCGCTGTTCTCGTCGCGCTCTGTGAGCCGCGGTTGCGCGGTTCGTCCATGGCGGCGGTGCCCTCCGTCCAGGAGGTGGTCAAGAGGCTGCGGAACACCGAGCAGTTCAACGGCGCGAACCGCAGCAGTATCAATTACCACATCGACTACCTGGCCGATCAGAAGCTGCCGGTCAGCCATTGGGCCAAGTACATGGACGGAGGCCGTATGCACTCCAAGCGCGAGGCTCTGGTCGCATTCGCCCTCAGGTTCGACCTGGTCCGCGAGGAACACCTCGTCCTGCTTCCTGATCTCCACGCTCGAAAGCGCAACACCGAGGCGGCATCGCCCACCCTGCGGCCTTTCCCTCGGCGAATTACTCGCGCGGCGTCCGCGGCATAGGACGTCACGGCAGGATCCGTACGGACCGCGATCGACGTCCTGGTCGACCTAGGCAGACACGCCGACCGTCTGCGTAGCGCTCCTCGACGTCTGGTCGTACCGATCGGAAGGGGCCGGAATCGGACGATTCCGGCCCCTTCCGCGTTCCCGTGACCCGGAGCGGGGTCAGGCGTGGGGGACGGCCGTGGCGAGGATCACGTCGAACTCCTCCAGGCTGGTGGTGGTCGCGCGGGCCTTCGTCGTCGCCTCTCCGCGGATCCCCGCGACGGCGCCGCGGGAGGCGACGAGTGCGTTCCGGTCGCCGTAGAGCGCGCCGACCGCGGCTCTGCCCCGGTCGCGGTCGACCAGGAGGGAGATGCCGTCGAGGCCGGGGACCTGCTGGACCTTGGGCAGTGAGGTGTCGCGGAACGTGTTCACCAGGAGGCCGATGTCGGCCGGCTCGACGTTCATGCGGACCAGCCGGAACCCCCCGCCGGGCCCGAGCTCCTGTGCGCGCCGGGCGACCGCCGCCTCCCAGTTGTCGACGGTCACGGTCCGCGCGAAGGGGGCGAGGAGTTCGTCCCGCCGCTTGCTCAACTGCTCGTTGCTGGCCTGCCGGGAGGCCTCGTCGTCCCACCACGATCCCACCAGGAGCTTGCCGAGCTCGCGGTCGACGAACAGCCCCATTCCGCGGAAGCCCGGCTGCGCCGACAGCAGCTCGCGGCCTTCGGTCCGGAGCGCGTCGGCGACCCCGTCGAGCTCGGCCGGATCACCCGTTGCGTAGATGCTGCGAACGTACATGGCTCCCTTTCCTGTCCTCCGGTGGCCCCGTGACGGGCCCATGTCCCCCACTCCATGCGAGGGCCCGGGCGGAGGGGAGGCAAGGTGGCGGGGGCAATCAGGTGAAGGGGCGGGCCGTGGCCGGAACGGGGTGGTCCGCGGCACGCCTCGCGGCCGGGAGGCCCCGCCACCCCACGTATCCTCGGTACCTCGGAAAACGGGGGCAGAGGGACCGCAGGAGGTATCACAGGTGGAGTTCCGGCTGCTCGGCTCCGTCGCGTTGGTGACGGAGGACAGGGACGTAGCCTTGGGGCCCGCCAAGCGGTCCAGTCTGCTGGCCATGCTTCTGCTGAGACCCAACAGTGCGGTGAACGTGGGGCAGTTGATCGACGCCCTGTGGGAGGAAGAGCCGCCCACGCACGCCAAGACCGTTCTCCAGGGGCACGTCTCGCGGCTGCGGGCGCTGCTCGCCGAGCACGGGGCCGAGGCGTACGGGGTCGAGCTCGCCACGCAGGGGTCCGCCTATGTGCTGCGGATGCCCGAATCGCTCGTCGACGCCCATCGGTTCGAGGAGCTCGTCGGGCTCGCCGGGGTACAGCGGCGGCCCGCCGACGCGGTGCGGATGCTGCGGGAGGCGCTGTCGTACTGGCAGGGGCCCGCGCTCACCGGGACCGTGCACAGTCGGCCCCTCGAAGCCGCCGCCGGCGGGCTGGAGGAGATGCGGCTCTCCTCGGTGGAGGCACTTGCGGAGGCGTACGGGCAGCTCGGTGAGCACGGCAGGGCCGCCGCCGTCCTGCGTACCGAGGCCGTCGCCCACCCGCTGCGGGAGTCGCTCGCCGCCGCGCTGATGCTGGCGCTCGCCCGCTCCGGCCGGCAGTCCGACGCCATCGACTGGTACCACCGGACCCGGCGGCTGCTCGCCGAGGAGCTGGGCGTCGACCCCGGTGAGGCGCTGAGCGAGGCGTACGCGACGCTGCTCCGCTCCGCCGCGCCCGTCTCCGTGCCGCGGCCCGCCGCCGACGTCAAGGCTCCTGCTCCCGAGGGTCTGCCGCGGGCACCGCGCGGCTTCACCGGCCGTGGGGACGAGCTGGCCGCGCTCGACCGCGCCGTGCGAGCCGGAGACGGCCCCGTCTGTCTCGTCACCGGGCCCGCCGGCGTCGGGAAGACCGCCTTCGCCGTCCACTGGTCCTACGAGCGGCGCGGCGACTTCCCGGACGGGCGGCTCTTCGCCGACCTGCGCGGTTTCAGCGACACCCCGGCGCCCGAAACCGCCGCCGTCCTGCGGGAGTTCCTGCTCGCCCTCGGCGTCCTCCCGCAGCGGATCCCCGAGACCGTCGACGCGCGCGGGGCGCTGTTCCGCTCCCTCACCGCCGGGCGCCGGCTGCTCGTCGTCCTCGACAACGCCCGCTCCTCCGAGCAGGTCCGCCCGCTGCTGCCCGGCGGCGACCACTGCGCGACCCTGGTCACCAGCCGCGACCGGCTCGGCGGCCTCATCGCCTCCGACGCCGCCCGCCCCGTACCGCTCGGGCATCTCAAGGCGGCCGCCTCGGCCGCCCTGCTCACCTCCGTGCTCGGAGCGGAGCGGGTCGCCGCCGAACCGGCCGCCGCCACCCGGCTCGCCCGGCTCTGCGACGGCCTGCCGCTCGCCCTCCGCGTGACGGCGGCCCGCCTGGCCGAGCGGCCGCAGTGGACCCTCGACGCGATGGTCGGTGAACTCGCCGATGAGCAGGGGCGGTTGGCCCTGCTGGATGTCGAGGACCGGGGGGTGTCCGCCGCTCTCCGGCTGACCGTGCAGCAGCTGCCCGAGTCCGCCGCCCGGATGTTCCGCGCGCTCGGCCTGCACACCGGCTCCGACCTGGACCGGTTCGCGGCGGGCGCGCTCGCCGGGACGGCGCCCGGGCAGGCCTCCGCCGACCTGGACCGGCTCGCCGCCGCGCACCTGCTCACCGAGGCCGTGCCCGGCCGCTGGACGCCGCACGACCTGGTGCGCCTGTACGCCCGCCATCTCGCCCCGCAGGCCGACCCGGAGGGCCTGCCCCGGCTCCTCGACCACTACCTGTACACCGGTCTCGCGGCCGACGCCGCCGCCGAGCCCGGCTCGCAGCCCTGCTACTCGCTGCCCGCCGACGCCCGACGGCCCGCCGCGACACGGGAGTTCGAGGACCGTACGGCCGCGCTCGACTGGTACGCGGCCGAGCGGCCCGCCCTGGAAGGCGCCGTCGCCGCCGCGGCCGCCCTCGGCATGCACGACCGGGCCTGGCGGCTCGCGCTCGTGCAGTGGCCGCTGATGCTCATGCGGATCGGGGACGGCTGGACGCCGATCCTGGAGGCCGGGCTCGCCTCGGCCGAGGCGGCCGACGACCTCGACGCGCAGTCGCGCACACGTGCCCTGCTCGGCTGGATCCTGCACGAGGAGGGCCGCAACGCGGAGGCCCTCGTCCATCTGGAGAAGGCGCCCGGCCTGGCCGCCCGGGCCGGCGACCCGATCAGCGAGGCCATCGCGTACGTCAACTACGCGGCCGTCCTGGACGCGACCGGGGAGCACGAGCGGGCCGGGCTGCTCATGCTGCACGCCGTCGACCTCGCCGACCGCACCGGCCACCCCTCCACCCAGGTGCTGACCCTCCAGCACCTCGCGGGCCACTGCCTGAAGGCGGAGGAGTACGAGGCGGCGCTCACGCACACCCTTCGCGCGGGGGAACTCGTCGCACCCGACGCGGTGGTCGTCCAGGCACAGCTGCAGATCACCCGGGGTGAGGCGCTGGCCGGCACCGGCCGCCTCGACGAGGCCGCCGACCAGCTGGAACGGGCGATCGTCGCGGCCGACGCGGCCGGTTTCAGCGAGGGTTCGGCGCGGGCGGCGGCGCGTCTCCAGCGGCTGTCAGCGGATCGTTAGCGCGACGCAAGCGGGACGGCAGCGCGGGCCGGGAAGCTGGATGCAGCACCGGGGAGAAGCCGACGGTGCTGCGAGGCCGCACGCACCGGCGTGCGCCTCGACCGACCGCGTCAACGGGGGAGTACCACCATGCGTAACCACCGCAAGAACACCGTCCTGGCCGCCGCCGCCATCGCCGTCCTCTCGCTGGGCCTGACCGCCTGCGGCGGCGGGGACGACGCGGCCGGCGCCAAGGACGCGGGGAGCGCCGGCTCCGCCCAGTCCGCCGCCGGTACGGGTGGCAGCGCCGCGACCGGCGGCGGCACCGCCGACCAGACCGCCGCGAAGAACGGCTCGGGCTCCACGGGCGGCTCCACGGCGAGCGGCTCCACCAGCGGCGGCTCGAAGGCCGGTTCCACCAGCGGCGGCGGCTCGAAGACCGGCTCCATCGGAGGCAAGGGCTCCGGCGCGGCCCCCGCCTGCGCCTACGGCGACATCAAGGTCACGGCGGCGAAGGCGGACGAGGTCCCGACCGAGCACATCACCCTCACCGCTACCAACGTCTCCGGCCGCTCCTGCACCCTGCTCGAGTACCCGCTCATCGCCTTCGGCCCGATCCAGACCGCCAAGGACATCCCGGCCGTCGCGAAGAGCAAGCCGGGCGAGCCGATCGTCCTGAAGGCCGGCACGCCCGCGTACGCCAATGTGCGGATCGCGCTCGGCGGAGTCCACGAGGACAACAAGGTCGTGAACGAGTTCAACGTGAACCTCTTCGCTCCCCAGGGCCCGGCCGAGGGCAGCATCGTCGTGAAGGCCCCCGCCGGCGGCCTGGCCGTCGACGAGGCCGCCGCGAAGACGGGCTACTGGACGTACGAGCTCCGCAACGGCGCCGACGAGTTCTGAGCCGTACGGTTCACGGTACGAGACCCGTCTTCGCTCCCGCCCCGCACAGCGGCACCACCGTGAGCCCCGGGCGGGGCGGGGCCGCGTTCACCGCCGCCCAGCAGGCCACGCCCGTCGCCTCGACGAAGAGGCCCCGGCGCGCCAGGTCCCGCTGGGCGGTACGGATCTGATCCTCCGTCACCGTCAGGAACGTGCCGCCCGTCGCGCGCACCGCCCGCAGGATCTGGCGGGCGCGCGGCGGGGCCGGGATCGCGATGCCCTCGGCGAGGGTGGGCCGCGCCTCGGCCGGCCCCGTGAGGTCCTCCGCGCCCGCGTGGAAGGCCTCGGCCAGCGGGGACACGGCCTCCGCCTGGACGGCGACGAGCACGGGCCGGCGCTCGACGAGCCCGTGGCCGTACAGCTCTTCGACGGCGAGGGCGGCGCCGAGGAGCAGTGTGCCGTTGCCGACGGGGACGACGAGCGTGTCGGGCAGGCGGCCGCCGAGCTCCTCCCACAGCTCGTAGACGTACGTCTTGGTGCCGTGCAGGAAGTACGGGTTGTAGACGTGGGAGGCGTAGAAGACGCCCGGCTCGTCGGCGGCCTCGCGCGCCGCCCTGGCCGTGGCCTCGCGGTCGCCGGGCACCTCGACGATCCGGGCCCCGTGCGCCCGGATCTGCTCCAGCTTCTTCGGTGACGTGCCCACGGGGACGTACACGAGGCAGTCGAGCCCGGCCCGCGCACCGTACGCGGCGATCGCCGTGCCCGCGTTGCCGCTGCTGTCGGCGAGGACCGTGCGGGGCGCGAGGCGCCGGGCGTGCGCGGCGAGCATGACGGCGCCCCGGTCCTTGAAGGACAGGGTCGGCATGAGGAAGTCCAGTTTGGCCGAGACCGTGCCGGTGAGGCGGACGAGCGGTGTGCGGCCCTCGCCGAGGCTCACCTCGGGCCCGTACGGCAGCGGAGGCAGCGCCTCCGTGTAACGCCACAAGGAATTCACACGTGAGGCGAGTGACGGGAGGGAAACCGGCCCGCTCGCGAACGCGAGGTCCCAGGGGCCGCGGCACTTCGGACAACACCAGGTGAGGGCTTCGACGGGGGACTGGATCCGGCAGCGGGGGCACTCGTAGGCGGTCATGTGGTGCAGCATGTCAGGCCTGTGGCAGGGGTGTTGCGGGCCTGTGAGGGCCCTTGTGGGATTCCTATGGATCAGTCAATCTTTCGCTCGGCAGCCGGACGTCCGAGACGGCGCGGGCCTCCCGTGATGTTTTGACATGTCCATGCTGCAATCGCTCATGCCGCGATCGACGTCGTGCTCCTGCCTTACCCCACGAGGAGGACCCCCACATGTCAGTGATGCGCGCACCACGCCGGACGGCCACCGCAGCGGCCATCGCCGTCGCCGCCCTCGCCCTCGGCTCCCTCACCGCCCTCCCGGCGGCCGCCGCGCCCGCCGCCCCCGAAGGCGTCATCGAGAACGCCGGGGCCGCGGACACCGTCCCCGGCAGCTACATCGTCACCCTCGACGCGTCCGCCCGGGCGGGGACCGCCCAGGGCCGGGCCGTGGCCGCCAGGTTCGGCGCGAAGATCAAGCGGACGTACACCTCGGCGATCAACGGCTACTCCGTCGAGCTCTCCGAGGCGCAGGCCCGCAGGCTCGCGGCCGACCCGGCCGTGACGAAGGTCGTCCAGAACCGCGTCTTCCACATCGACGGCACCCAGCCCTCCCCGCCCTCCTGGGGCCTGGACCGGATCGACCAGAAGGCCCTTCCGCTGAACCAGAGCTACACCTACCCGGCCTCCGCCGGCCAGGGCGTCACGGCGTACATCATCGACACCGGCGTCCGCATCACCCACACCGAGTTCGGCGGCCGCGCCTCCGACGGCTACGACGCCATCGACAACGACAACACCGCCCAGGACGGCCACGGCCACGGCACCCACGTCGCCGGCACCGTCGCGGGCTCGTCGTACGGCGTCGCCAAGGCGGCGAAGATCGTCGGCGTCCGCGTACTCGACAACTCGGGCTCCGGCACGACCGAGCAGGTCGTCGCGGGCATCGACTGGGTGACGCAGCACGCCGTCAAGCCGGCCGTCGCCAACATGAGCCTCGGCGGCGGCGTCGACTCCGTCCTCGACGACGCCGTCCGCAACTCGATCGCCTCCGGCGTCACCTACGCGGTCGCCGCCGGCAACGAGACCGACAACGCCGCCAACCACTCACCCGCGCGCGTGGCCGAGGCCATCACCGTCGGCGCCACCACGTCGAGCGACGCCAAGGCCGGCTACTCCAACTACGGCAGCGGCCTCGACCTCTTCGCCCCCGGCTCCTCCATCACCTCGTCCTGGGGCACCGGCGACACCGCCACCAACACCATCTCCGGTACGTCGATGGCGACCCCGCACGTCACCGGCGCCGCCGCCCTCTACCTGGCGGACCACCCGACGGCGACCCCGGCGCAGGTCTCCACGGCCCTGACGACCGCGGCCACCCCGAACGTCGTCACCAGCCCCGGCACCGGCTCCCCGAACAGGCTGCTGTACGTCGGCGGCGGCACCACCCCGCCCACCGGCCCGAAGTTCGAGAACACCGCGGACTACGCGATCAACGACAACGCCACCGTCGAGTCGCCGGTCACCGTCACGGGCGTCTCGGGCAACGCCCCGGCCACGCTCCAGGTGCCGGTGAACATCGTCCACACCTACATCGGTGACCTCCAGGTCCAGCTGATCGCCCCCGACGGCACGGCGTACACGCTGAAGGCGTTCGGGACCGGCGGCAGCGCGGACGACATCAACACCACGTACACGGTGAACGCCTCCGCGGAGGTCGCCAACGGCACGTGGAAGCTGCGGGTCACGGACAACGCGACCTGGGACACCGGGAAGATCGACTCCTGGGCCCTGCAGTTCTGATCCGAACCACTGAGGGGCGGTCGCCGGCCGGCGACCGCCCCTTCCTCCTCCGGCCCCGCGTGGCCGCCGCGTCACCCTCTCCACGTACGATGCGCGACCGAGCGTTTGTTCGCATCGCCCGCCCGCAACAGGAGCACGTACTCGTGGAGCCGAGCCAGCCGACCCCGCCCGTCCCGCCGCCCACCGGCGGCCCGCAGCCCGGGGGTTGGGCCGCCCCCGGCCCGTACACCTCCCCGGGGATGCCGTACGCGGCCGGCCCCTACGGCGTCCCGCCCGGGGCACCCGGAGCCGTCCGCTACGGGCAGCCGCCCCGGCGCACCACCAACGGCCTCGCCATCGGCTCCCTCGTCACCGGCATCGTCTGCTGCCTGCCGCCCCTCGGCCTGGTCCTCGGCCTCGTCGCCCTCCCGCAGATCAGGAAGCGGGACCAGGACGGCAGGGGACTCGCGATCACCGGCATCGTGCTCTCCGCCGTCAGCTCCCTCCTGCTCGTCGTCGGCCTCGCGACCGGCGGCATCAGCTCGGCGTGGCACAGCTTCCAGAAGGGCGTGGACGAGGCCGCCCGCGCCAGGTCGACGTTCTCGCTGCGGACCGGACAGTGCTTCAGCGGCGACGGCACGCTGAAGGACTACACGACGGACGTCACCGTCGTCGACTGCGGCCGCCCGCACGACGGCGAGGTCACCGGCGGCTTCGAGGTGACCGGCTTCGACAAGTGGCCCGGCGACGACACGCTGGACGACCTCGCGGGGAGCCGCTGCGAGACGGTCAACGCCGCGTACGCGATGGACACCTGGGCGGTCCCGAAGGACGTCTGGATCTACTACTACCTGCCGAGCAGGGAGAGCTGGCGGGCCGGAGACCGGATGGTGACCTGCGTGTACGCCTCCGAGAAGAAGAGGTTCTCCGGCTCGGTGCGCTCCGACAAGACCATGCTGACCGTCGACCAGACCTCCTTCCTGATGTCCGTGAACCCGATCGAGACGGCCGTCTACGAGGAGCCGGAGGACGACGCGGACGAGGACTTCGCGTCGAACAAGGAGTGGGCCGGGGACGTTCTCGTGGCGATCGACACGGCCCGCACGGGCCTGGGGCGGCACACCTGGCCGGGCGAGTCCGCCACTCCGGTCGCGGCGCTCCGCAAGGAGCTCGACGCGGCCTCGAAGCGCTGGGCGAAGCTGGCCGACGCCGCCGACGCGGACGCCTACTGGGACGCGTACGACGCCGCCTGGAACGTCCTGCCCGAGGACCTGGGCGCGGAGGCGCGGACCGCGCTCGGCCTGACGGACACCCTGCCGGAGGGCGAGGGCACCCAGGCCTGAGCTGTCCGGCGTGGACGGGAACGGGCCGGTGCGCGTGAGCGGGGCCGGTGTGCGTGAACGGACCGGTGTACGGGAACGGGACCGGTGTACGGGAACGGGACCGGGGCTCCCTCGGCGGGAGGCCCGGCCCCGTCGGGTGCGGACCGGGACGGTGGACCGGGGACGGCGGTCCGTGACCGACCGCCGTCGCGGGACACCGTGAGCGGCGGGGTGCCGGTCCGCGGCTCTCGGGGTGGGGGAGCGTCAGCGCCGGGTCAGGCCCCGGTCGATGGCGGCGATCAGCTCGCCGTCCGCGGTGTCCCCGTCGAGCGACCAGACCATCGCGCCGCCGAGCCCGCGCTGCCGGACGTAGGACGCCTTGGTGCGCAGCACGGCCGGGTCGTCGTACGTCCACAGGGTGGTGCCGTCGAAGAGCCAGGCGTTGCCGTTCCCGGGGGCCCGGTACAGCTTGTACGTCCCCGACTCCGCCAGCTTCTTCAGGTTCTTGTAGTCCTCGGAGCCGGCCGCCCAGGTCGCCGGTGCGGGGCCGGCGGCGGGCTGCCCGAGGCCGTCGCCGCCTCCGGTCACGCCGGTCCAGCCCTGGCCGTAGAAGGGCATGCCGACCACGAGCTTGCGGGCGGGGGCGCCGCGCCGCAGCCAGGCCCGGACGGTCTGGTCGACGCTGAAGTCGTCCTCGGCGTAGAGCGCGGACTGCTGGGCGGTGGTCTTCTCGCCGGAGACGTGGAAGTCGTAGCCCTGGAGGTTCACGAAGTCGAAGTCCCGCATGATCTTCGCGACCTCGAAGCCCGCGTCGATCTTGGCGGGGGCGGTGGGCACGAAGGCGCTCAGGTCGTAGTGCCTGCGCTGCGGGAGCGAGCGCCCGTAGGCGTCGAGCTGCGTGCGGAACTCCCGTACGAGCTTGGTGAAGTCGGCCTTGTCCTCCGGGCGGACCGCGTTCCCCGGGGCGCCGTCCGAGCCCGGCCACTCCCAGTCCAGGTCGACGCCGTCGAAGATCCCGGCGGCGGCTCCGGCGCCGCCGCGGGCGCCGTCGACGGGCAGGTCGCCCTTGATGTACGTGTCGACGCAGGAGGCGACGAGGGCCTTGCGTCCGGCGTCGGTGCGCGCCGCGTCCGAGAAGTGCGCGGAGCCGCTCCAGCCGCCCAGCGAGATCATGACCTTGAGGCCGGGGTGCGCGGCCTTGAGCTCGCGGAGCTGGTTGAAGTTCCCGGCGAGCCGCTGGTCGGCGGTGTCGCCGACGCCGTCCACGGAGTTCGCGGCGTCGACGGGGCGGACGTAGTCGGCCCACGGGTCCGAGCCCGGGACGTTGCCCATGAGGCACTTCCCGTCCGGACCGACCGCGCCGAAGGCGTAGTTGATGTGGGTCAGCTTGGCGGCCGTGCCGCTCGTCTCCAGATCCTTGACCTGGAAGTTCCGGCCGTAGATGCCCCATTGGGTGAAGTAGCCGACCCGCTTGGACGCGGGCGCGTGCGAGGGGCGCTGGTGCGTGCCGGTGCGGGCGTCGGCCGTGTGGGCGTCGGCGGTGGGGGCCAGGGTGGCGAGGAGGCCGAGGGCGGCCGCGGCGGCGGTGCCGAAGGCCAGCGTGGTCAGGGCTCTGGGGCGCATGGGCTCGTTCCTGTGCGGGGCGGGAGGGAGCGTGCGGGCAGGAACTTATTGGTCTGGACCAATAGGGGTCAAGGGGTGCGGCGACATCTTCCTGGGGTGACCACGGGTAGCCCTGAGCGTCATCACTTCGGGTGAAACTCTGGCCCATGCTTGCGGATCGCGACCGTCGGTTGTCACGCTGTAGCTGTCAGTCAACCTGAGGGGAGTGTCCAGTGACGTTCGGTGAGCAGCCCGCCTATCTGCGCGTGGCGAGCGATCTGCGGGAGAAGATCGCCAACGGCTCGCTTCCGCCGCATACCCGCCTCCCCTCGCAGGCGCGCATCCGCGAGGAGTACGGGGTGTCGGACACCGTCGCGCTGGAGGCCCGCAAGGTGCTCATGGCCGAGGGGCTGGTGGAGGGGCGCTCGGGCTCCGGGACGTACGTGCGCGAGCGTCCCGTGCCGCGGCGGATCGCCCGCTCCGGCTACCGGCCGGCGTCCGGCGCCAGCCCCTTCCGTCAGGAGCAGGCCGCCGAAGGGGCCCGTGGCACCTGGGAGTCGCGCAGCGAGCAGGAGCCGGCGAGCGCGGAGGTGGCGGAGCGGCTCGGCATCGAGCCGGGGGAGCGGGTGATGCGCACGCGGTACGTGTACCGGGACGGGGGCGAGCCCATGATGGTCTCCACCTCCTGGGAGCCCCTCGCCGTCACCGGCCGGACGCCGGTCATGCTGCCCGAGGAGGGCCCCCTGGGCGGCTGCGGCGTCGTCGAGCGCATGGCGGCGATCGACGTCGTCGTGGACAACGTGGTCGAGGAGGTCGGGGCCCGGCCCGGCCTCGCCGAGGAACTCGTGGCCCTGGGCGGGGTGCCGGGGCACGTGGTCATGGTCGTGGAGCGCACGTACTACGCCTCGGGCCGCGCCGTCGAAACGGCCGACGTCGTCGTCCCGGCCGACCGCTACCGCCTCACGTACCACTTGCCGGTGCGGTGAGCTGGGTGTGATGCGCCCGCCCGGGCGCGCCTGAGCGTCGAGGGCGCGCGGTGGCGCGGCGCCCGCGTGACGCGGCCCGCAGCGCGGCGCCCCGCGGCGCGGCGCCCCGCGGCGCGGCGCCCCGCGGCGCGGCGCCCCGCGGCGCGGCGCCCCGCGGCGCGGCGCCCCGCGGCGCGGCGCCCCGCGTGCAGCGCCTCCCGTGACGGCGTCCCGCGGTGTGGCGTCCCCGCGGCGGCGTCCTGCGGTGCGCCCCCCCCGTGACGGCGTCCTGCGGTGCGGCGCCCCCCGTGGCGGCCTCCCGCGGTGCGGCGCCCGCGCGACGGCGCCGCGGGCCGCGGCGCCGCCCGTGGCGAGTCGGTGGCACCCCCGTGCCCCCGCGACGGGCCGTCAGGTCCCCGGCGTCGTCCTCATGTCGGTGCCGCCCGTCCCCGCCCCGGTGTCCGGGGCGGGGACTTCGGCCGTGGGTCGGCGGTTCCCGGCCGATCCGTGCCTCTTTGTGAAAACCCGTATCCGCTGTGTGAAGGTCAGGCGTAAGCTCCGGCATATGCGGATTGCGGTTTCCCGGAGATCCTTAGCGGCACCCGGACCGGCGGAGGGAGAAGTCTGATGGCCGACAGCGGACCCGTCCTTTCCTGGCTCGTCATACGGCAGGACGACAACGGCAACCGCTACCGGGTGGGCCGGTACGCGACCCGGGACGAAGCCCAGAAGATCGCGGACAGTCTCGACGACCGCGGCCACAAGCAGCTCTACTGGGTCGAGCACATCGGCAGCCCCGCCCTCTGACCCCGGCGGGTGCCGCCCGGCCGGGCTACGCTCGCGCCCATGACCGAACGCACCACCGGCCCCGCCACGTCCCACGAGTCCCGTCCCGACACCGTGGTCGTCGTCGCGGGCGCCCTGTACGACGGGGGGCGGCTGCTCGCCGCGCGCCGCAGCGCCCCCGTCGAGCTCGCCGGCCGCTGGGAACTGCCCGGCGGCAAGCTCGAACCGGGCGAGAGCCCGGAAGAGGCGCTGGTCCGCGAGCTCCGGGAGGAGCTCGGCGTCGAGGTCGAGCCGGGTGAGCGGATCCCCGGCGAGTGGCCGCTGAAGCCCGGATACGTGCTGCGGGTCTGGACCGCCCGGCTGCTCTCCGGCGAACCGCGCCCCCTGGAGGACCACGACGAACTCCGCTGGCTCTCCCGGCGCGAGCTCGACTCGGTCGACTGGCTCGACCAGGACCGCCCCGCCGTCGCCGAGGCCGCGCTGAGACTGCCGGCGAACCCCTCCGGCGGAGCGCGCGACTGACTCCCTACGCCGTTCGTGCCACCGTGCGCCCGCTGGCGCCCCCGCAGGATATCCCGCCCTAAATAGGGGGTATGTCCAGAATGACCCCTTGGGAGGGGGCATGGACCTTCCTGCTGACGCACGGCTGGGGAAGTGATCGGGTGTGATCGACACCGACGGCGAGCGCGCGGAGTGGAACTTCCCGGCGGAGGCGAACGCCGTGCGCAGGGCACGCCACGCGGTGCGCGAGACCCTGCGCGCCTGGGACCTCGACAAGACCCTCGGCGATGTGACCGTCCTGCTGGTCAGCGAGCTGGTCACCAACTCCCTGCGCTACGCCTCCGGCCCCATCGGGGTCCGGCTCGTCCGTCCCCTCCGCGACGGCTCCGACCGGACGCATCCGCCTGCGCTCCTGGTGGAGGTCTCCGATCCGCTTCCGGATCCGCCGACCGAACGGGTCCCGGGACCCGAGGACGAAGGAGGCCGCGGGCTCGCGCTCGTGGCCTGTTCCGCTCGCCGCTGGGGAACCCGTAGAGGAAGGACGGGCAAAACCGTATGGTTCGAGCTGGCTCTCCCTGGTGAGTAAACAGGGTGGGACAACGATCACCGGTACTCGGTCAGGGACGAACGAGACCACCCTGTGATCGTGAACGTCGTGCCGTCGGGGCCTGCCGTATTGAATACTGCGGGCATGGCCGGTCCGGTGCGGTGAGCTGGAGGGGACGGTCGCGTGAGCGAGATACCTGAGACGGCGAGCGGCGGCGTCGTGTGGCAGAGCAGCCCGCCCGGCTCGATCTATGACTACATCCGGGTGGCGTCCTTCTCGATCGGGCCCGACGGCCTCGTCGAGCAGTGGAGCCGACGTGCCGTGGACCTCTTCGGGGTCACCGCCGAGGAGGCCAGGGGCAAGGACCCCGTCGAGGCCTTCATGCCCGCCGACCTGCGCGAGCGCGGCCACCGAAGGGTCAAGGAGATCCTCGACGGCAAGGAGTGGACGGGCCTCGTCCCGTTCCGTATGCCGGGCGAGGACCGGCCCCGGGGCATCGCAGAGATGTACGTCATGCCGAGCGAGACCCAGAGCGGGGAGCGGGCCGCGCTGTGCATCGTGGTCGACGTGCGCGCCCTGCGCCGTATCGAGACCGACCTCGCCGCCTCCCAGGCGATATTCGGCCAATCTCCCTTCGGCTTCCTCCTCTTCGGCACGGACCTCACCGTGAAGCGGGCCAACCGGCGCTTCGCCACCGTCTTCGGCGGCGAGGCCGACGACCACCGGGGCCGGACCGTCCACGACTACCTGGGCCGCGCCGAGGCCGACCGGATGACCACCGCCCTCCGGCGGGTCCTGGAGACCGGCGAGTCCGTCACCGACTTCGAGATCGTCGGCGCCGCCCCCGGCGCCCGGGACCGCCGCCACTGGTCCATCAACCTCTACCGCGTGCACAGCGGCTCCGGCCGCCCGATCGGCGTCGCCGGGCTCGGCATCGACGTCACCCGCCGCCACAGCGCCGCCAGGGAAGCCGCCAGCGCCCGCCGCAACCTCGCCCTCCTGAACGAGGCCGGGTCCCGCATCGGCAACTCCCTCGACCTGGAGGCCACCGCCCGCGAGCTCCTCGACGTCGCCGTCCCCGGCTTCTGCGACCTCGCCTCCGTCGACCTCTACCAGGGCCTCCTCACCGGCGACGAGGCACCGCCGGGCCGTTGGGGGCACTCCCACGACGTCGGCTACGGGGCGGGCAGCGCCGAACTCCGCAGGGTCGCCTTCGCCAGCGCCGTCTCCGACACCCCCCTCAGGACCGACGAGGGCCACGGCCCGGGCAGCGGCTGTTGCGGACCCGTACCCATCGAGGTGGGCGCCGTCCACCGCTACCCCTTCAACTCGCCCTGCGCCGGAGCCCTGCGCACCGGACGCGTCCGCACGGTCCCCGGCTCCGACGGCGACCTCGTCCAGTCCACCCTGGTCGTCCCGATGGTCGCCCACGACACCGTCGTCGGCCTCGTCCAGTTCTCCCGCACCAAGGGCAGCGAGCCCTTCGGGGAGCGCGACCGCGCCCTCGCCGTCGAACTCGCCGCCCGCGCCGCCGTCTGCATCGACAACGCGCGCCTCTACCGCCGCGAGCACGAGCGGGCCCTCATCCTCCAGCGCAGCCTGCTTCCGCCCGGCGACCCCGAGGCCGCCGGACTCGACATCGCCTGCCGCTACCTCCCCGGCACCGCCGCCACCGAGGTCGGCGGCGACTGGTTCGACGTCATCGAGCTCCCCGGCCACCGCACCGCCCTCGTCATCGGCGACGTCATGGGCCGCGGCCTGCGCGCCGCCGTCGCCATGGGCGAACTCCGCACCGCCGTCCGCACCCTCGCCCAGCTCGACCTGGAGCCCGCCGAAGTCCTCTCCCACCTCGACGAGATCGCCCGCGGCCTCGGCGCCCCCATCGGCGCCCAGCAGTCCCGCGCCCACAAGAACCGGGGCCCCGAACTCTCCGAGGTCTACCTCGCCACCTGCGTCTACGCCGTCTACGATCCGGTCACCCGCCGCTGCACCTTCGCCAACGCCGGGCACCTCCCGCCGGTGCTCGTCACACCCGGCGAGGAGGCCACGCTCCTCGACGTACCCCCCGGGATGCCGCTCGGCGTCGGCGGGGAACCCTTCGAGGAGGTCGAGGTCGAACTGCCCGAAGGCGCCCTCCTCGCCCTCTACACCGACGGGCTCGTCGAGTCCCGCGACCACCCCCTGGACGAAGGCCTCCAGGCCTTCCAGCGCGCCCTCACCGACCAGGAGCGCCCCCTGGAGGACGTCTGCGACCGGGTCCTGACCAGCCTGAACACCGGTCACGGCGAGGACGACATCGCCCTCCTCATGGCCAGGATCCAGGGCCTGCACGCCGAGGCGGTCGGCGACTGGCGGCTGCCCAGGGAACCCCGCTCGGTCGGCCGGGCCCGCGAACTCGCCCGCGCCCAGCTCGCGGCCTGGGACCTCGAACCGCTCGTCGACACCGTCGAACTCCTCGTCAGTGAACTCGTCACCAACGCCCTGCGTTACGGCGAGGGGGAGATCCGGTTGCGCCTCCTCCGCGACCGCACCCTCGTCTGCGAGGTCTGGGACTCCGGCCTGGTCCAGCCACGGCGCCGGCGGGCCCGGGACACCGACGAGGGCGGCCGCGGCCTCCAGCTCGTCGGACTGCTCTCCGCGTCCTGGGGCTCGCGCCGCACCCCGCGCGGCAAGACCGTCTGGTTCGAACTGGCCCTGCCGGACGGGGAGGGGGCGGCGGAGCCCACGGTGGAGCAGCTCCTGAGCATGTTCTGAGGCCGGCGGGCGTACGGGAGCAGGCCTTTTCCGAGGCCGGCGGGCGTACGGGAGCAGGCCTTTTCCGAGGCCGGCGGGCGTGCGGGATCAGGCCTTTTCCGAGGCCGGCGGGCGTGCGGGATCAGGCCCTTTCCGAGGCCTGCCGGAGTGCGGGATCAGGCCTTGAGCGCGGCCAGCCGGGCCTCGATCTCGGCACTGTCGCCGAGCGCGTCCAGCTGCTCGAACTGGGCGTCCAGCGAGGAGGCGGCGAGCTCCTGCTTGCCCAGGGCCTTCGCCTCCTCCCGGCGCACCTTGTCCTCGAAGCGGCTCAGCTCGCTCGTCGGATCGAGTACGTCGATGCTCTGCACGGCGTCCATCATCCGGTTCTGCGCCTGGGCCGACTTCGCGCGGGCGACCAGCTCGTCGCGTTTGGCCTTCAGCTCGCCGAGCTTGGCCTTCATCTGGTCGAGACCGGTCCTGAGCTTCGCCACCACCTCGGTCTGGGCGGCGATCGTCGGCTCGGCCGTCTTCGCCTCCTTCTCCGACTGCAGCTGGCGGCCGAGGGCCACCTTCGCCAGGTTGTCGAAGCGGTCCGCCTCCGCGGTCTGTCCGCCGGCCCGCAGTTCGTCCGCCTTCCGGCTCGCGGCGAGCGCCTTGCCGCCCCACTCCTTCGCCGCGTCCACGTCCTCCTGGTGGTCCTGCTCCATCAGCCGCAGGTTGCCGATGGTCGCCGCGACCGCCTCCTCCGCCTCCGCGATGTTGTTCGCGTAGTCGCGGATCAGCTGGTCCAGCATCTTCTGCGGATCCTCCGCCTGGTCGATGAGGGCGTTGACGTTCGCCTTCGCGAGCTGGGTGACCCGGCCGAGGATCGTCTGCTTGCTGCTCATGGTTCTGCTCCTTGGAGATCTCGTGGAACTCAGAAACGGCCTCCGCCGCCCAGCCGGCCGCGCGTGCCGCTGCCGCCGAAGCTGCCGGGCCCGCCGCCGAAACCTCCGCCCCCGAAACCGCCGTGACCGCCCCCTCCTCTGCCGGATACGCCGCCGGATACGCCGCCGGATACGCCGCCGGATACGCCGCCGGACCCGCCTCCGCCGCCGAACAGGCCGCCGAGGATGATGCCGCCGAGCACCGCGCCGCCGAGCCCGCCGCCCCCGCTTCCGCCCACCCCCGTCACACCGCCCAGGCCGTTCGGGTTCCCGTACGTGCGGACGTCCTGCTCGGCGAGGTCCTGGGCGCGCCGGGCCAGCGCGTCCGCCTGCCGGGCCTCCGTCAGGGCCGTCTGCGGGTCGCCGTCGGCGGCGAGCGCGCGCGCCTTCTCCCAGCGTCGCTGAGCCTCGGCCAGCCGCGTCCGGGCCTCGCTGCCCACCGCGCCCCGGTGCGTGGTGATGTAGTCGGAGGCCGCCCCGATCGCCGAACGGGCCGTCAGCATCACCTGGTCGAGGAGCGCGCGGGCGCGCCGCGTCCCCGACTCGCGCTCCCGCGCGCCCTCAAGGGCCTCGTCGAGCGCCAGGTCGGCCTCCTCGACCCGGCGCAGGGCGTCGATCGGGTCGTACCGCCCGCCGTCCACCCCGCGCCGCACCTCGGCGGCCACCGACTCGGCGCGGGCGATCCGGCCCTGGAGGTCGGCCGTGGACACCCCCTCGGCGGTGCCCTTCAGCAGCCCCCGGGCCTCCGCCAGGTCCGCGTCCGTCTCCGCGAGCGCGCCCGTCAGCTTCCCGACGGCCTCGGCCAGGTCCTTCGCCCGCCGGTCCACCGCCTCGATCAGCCGGGCCGCCTGGTCCACGGCGCCCTCGGCGGCCCGGATGTGCAGGGCCGCGCCGCCGTTCTCACCGGCGTCGATCTGCCGGCGGGCCTGGTCGACATGGGTCGTCGCGAACACGAGCCGGTCCTTCGCCTGCTCGACGTCGCCGGCGACGGGCGCGGCCGCCGACTCGGCGTACCGCTCGCGCATCGCGGTCAGCGCCGCCCCGGCCGTCCCGATCCGCCCCGTCTGCTCCAGGCAGGCCGCCTCCACGACGGCCAGCGCCTCCGGGGCCGTGCGCTCCAGGGCCCGGAGCCGGTCGAAGTCCTCGGTCTCGGCGTCGAGGCGGGCGTTCGCCTCGGCGCAGCGGCGGAGGATCTCGTCCAGCATGCTCCGGCGGGTCGAGTCGTCCTCGGGGAAGGAGTCGTCGAGCTTCTGCCGCAGCCGGAACGAGGCCGTCAGCTGCTCCTCGGCGAAGTCGACGGCCTCCGTGAAGGGGCGTACGGCCTCTTCGCCGAACTGGGCGGACGCGAAGCCGAGTTCCTCCTTGCTGGTGCGGACGGCGTCGTCGGTGGCGACGAGTGTCCGCCGGGCCTCCCCGTCGAGCTCCGCCAGGGACGGCGGGGCGGTCTCCTTCGGCGGGCCCCACCCCTGGGGGTTTCGCGGCGTGGTGCGGGTCTCGGCGCGGCGCCGCCGTTTGGTGTAAGCGTAGGCCGCCACGGCCCCCGCGCCGCCGATGAGGACCACGGGCATGACGAGGTCGGTCGCCGAGGTGCCGCCGTCGGCCGCGCCGCCGGGGTCGGCGGGGCCGGGGGTGAGGGTCGGGGTGGGGACGGGCTGCCCGGCGAGGACGGCGTTGTAGCCGTTCGCCGCGCCGATGGCGGCGCCGGCCCAGTCGTTCTGCCGCAGGGCCGGTTCGACCGCGGTCCGTGCGACGTCGTCGAGCTGGGCCTGGGTGAAGCGGGAGGCGGGGTCGGCCGAGTAGCCGTACAGCCGCTCGTGGGTGGCGACGGCGAGGAGGACGTCGTCGGCGCCGAGCCCGTTGCGCTCGGCGGTGGCGTCGGCCCAGTTGTTGCCCGAGCGGCCGGAGAAGTCCCGTACGTAGACGACGAAGAGCTGGACGCGCCGGTCGTCGTAGAGCCGGTCGAGGGCCTGGACCACCTCGGCGCGGCGGTCGCCGAGGGCGTCCACCCGGTCGGTGATCTGCCCGTCCCGGGACAGGGCGACGGGGTCGTCGGCGTGGGCACCGTGTACGGCGGGCACGAGGAGCCACCACGCCGCCACCAGCACCGCGAGAAGGGCTCGGGTGGCTATTCGCGTCACAAAGGGGAGGCTATGTCCCTGTATGCCTGCTCGCGACTTCGACGTCGGGGGGTCACTGTCAGTAGTCGCCGCTACGGTGGTCTCCAGTGACGCGACGGCTCTTGGGGGGTTCGGGTGGACGGACGGCTGAGGCGTGTGTGGAGGCGGGGGCGCTGGTTCGTCCTCGGTGTCGTGCTGCTGCTCGTGGTGCCCCCGCTCTTCGGCGCCCTCGCCCTGCGCGTCAGTTACGCGGGCGACCCCGGGGACGGCGCCCGGACCCGCGGCAAGGACGCCTTCTGGATCGGGCACGCCTGGGTCGACGGCCGGAAGAAGGACGCCGACCTCAAGGCCCTCGCCGCGCGGCTCAAGGGCAGCGGCATACGCGACCTGTACGTGCACGCCGGGCCCCTGGAGCACGACGGCACCCTGCCGGCCGCGAAGTACCCCCGCGCCCGCTGGCTGATCGACGGGGTGCACCGGGTGATGCCGGGGATACGGGTGCAGGCCTGGCTGGGCGACGTCCTGGCCACCGAAGGACCCGTGGGGCTGCGCCTGACGGACGCCGGGTCGCGCCGCGCCGTGGTGGGCTCGGCCCGGCAGATCCTCGACGCCGGCTTCGCCGGGGTCCACTTCGACCTGGAGCCGCTGCACTCCGACGACCGGGACTACCTCTCCCTCCTCGACGACCTCGGGAGGCTGACCCGGGCCCGCAAGGCCCCGCTCTCGGTCGCCGCCCACCAGATCGACCCGCTGCCGGGCGCCCACACGGCCCTGGGTGCGGTCAGCGCCGGCGGCAGCGAGAAGTGGTGGTCGCAGGAGTTCTTCGGCGAGGTCGCCCGGCGCGTCGACCAGATCGCCGTCATGTCGTACGACACCTGGATGCCGCTGGAGAGCCTCTACGGCGGGTACGTCGCCCAGCAGACGGTCCTCGCCCTCGAAGCGACCCCCGAGACCACCGACCTGCTCATCGGCCTTCCCTTCTTCCACGAGGACGACCTCGGCCACCACGAGGACGCGGAGACGGTCGCGGCGGCCGTCAGGGGCGCGAGACTCGGCCTCGGCCGCACCGACCCCGGCCGCGAGCGGTTCGGCCTCGCGCTGTACGTCGACTTCGCGGCACAGGAGGGGGACTGGGCGGCCTACCGCGAGGGCTGGCTGTGACCCGAGGAGGTGGGGATCACGCCTTCCGGCGCCTGATCGTCTTCCCGAGCCAGACCAGCGGGTCGTACGACCGGTCCACGACCCGCTCCTTCATCGGGATCAGGGCGTTGTCGGTGATCCGGATGGACTCCGGACAGACTTCGGTGCAGCACTTGGTGATGTTGCAGTAGCCGAGGCCGTGCTCCTCCTGTGCGGTCCGCCGCCGGTCCAGTCCGGCCTGCTCCGCCGCGTCCAGCGGGTGCATGTCGAGCTCCGCGACCCGCATGAGGAAGCGGGGCCCGGCGAAGGCCTCCTTGTTCTCCTCGTGATCCCGCACCACATGGCAGGTGTCCTGGCACAGGAAGCACTCGATGCACTTCCTGAACTCCTGCGAGCGGTCGACGTCCTCCTGCTTCATCCGGTACTCGCCGGGGCCGAGACCGGCGGGCGGCACGAAGGCCGGGATCTCCCGGGCCTTCGCATAGTTGAAGGAGACGTCCGTGACCAGGTCCCGGACGACGGGGAAGGCCCGCATCGGGGTGACGGTGACCACCTCGTTCCGTGCGAAGACCGACATCCGGGTCATGCACATCAGCCGGGGCCGGCCGTTGATCTCGGCCGAGCAGGACCCGCACTTGCCAGCCTTGCAGTTCCACCGCACGGCCAGGTCGGGGGCCTGGGTGGCCTGGAGGCGGTGCACGATGTCGAGGACCACCTCGCCGTCGTGCACCTCGACGGTGTAGTCGGTGAGCTCCCCGCCGCCGGGGTCGCCGCGCCAGATCCGGAAGTGGGCCTGATACGTGCTCATGCGTCCAGCTCCTCCTCCGCCAGGTACTTCGCCAGCTCCTCCTTGTCGAAGAGGGCGAGCAGATCGGCCCTGATGGGTTCGGTGCGCACCCGTTCCAGGACGATGCCGCCGTCCCCCGCCCGACAGAGCAGGTTCACCGGGCGCCAGGACCGCTCCATCGCCGGCCGGTCCTCGCGGGTGTGCCCGCCCCGGGACTCGGTGCGCTCCAGGGCCGCCCGGGCGACGCACTCGCTCACCAGGAGCATGTTCCGCAGGTCGAGGGCGAGGTGCCAGCCGGGGTTGAACTGCCGGTGCCCCTCGACCGCGATCCGCCCGGCCCGCTCCCGCAGTGCGGCGATCCGGTCCAGGGCCTCGGTCATCTCGCCCTCCCGCCGGATGATCCCGACGAGGTCGTTCATCGTCTGCTGGAGCTCCTGGTGGAGCGTGTACGGGTTCAGGCGAGTTGCATGTGACGCCGGTTCAGGCGCCCCACCCAGGTCCACAGCCGGTAGCGGACGGGGTGCTTCGAGAAGTGCCGCAGCCGGCCGCCGACGATGTGCCGGCAGGAGTGGCAGGAGAGGGTGTACGCCCAGATGAGGACGATGTTGACGAGGAAGACCAGCGTCCCGAGCCCGGCGTGGCCCCACGCGTAGTGGGAGTCCCGGAAGGTCAGCGCCGTGTCGTACGTGAGGATCCCGGCGACCGGCAGCGCCGCGTAGAAGAAGTACCGGTGGAGGTTCTGCAGGAGCAGCGGGAAGCGGGTCTCGCCGGTGTACGTGGCGTGGGGTTCGGCGACCGCGCAGGCCGGGGGAGCGGCCCAGAAGCTCCGGTAGTACGCCTTGCGGTAGTAGTAGCAGGTCAGCCGGAAGCCCAGCGGGAAGACCAGGATGAGCAGGGCGGGGGAGAGGCCCCACCAGCTGCCGAAGAGCGCCCAGTTCGGCCCGCCGCGCATGGGGACGCAGTTGTCCGCGAGGCAGGGCGAGTAGAACGGGGAGACATAGGGCGCCGCGTAGTAGTGGGCGTTCGCGAAGGCCCGCCACGTCGAGTACGCGACGAAGGCGAGCAGTCCGGCGGCGGTGGCGGCGGGGGAGAGCCACCAGCGGTCGGTGCGCAGATGGCGGGCGGCGATGGAGGCGCGCCCCGGGGAGCGCACCCCCGTCGCCGCTCGGTGACTCGTCGGGGGTTCCGTACCTGTGGCCAACCGGGCCTCCTCGGCTCTACGGCGCGTGGTGGTCGCGTGCTCCCAGGCCTTCGTCGTCGACGTCGGTCCACTTCTCGGCGTCGTACGGGGTGTCGGGGATGGTCACCATGCTCTCCGCACGGCCGGTCGTCGGTGCGGAAGGCGCGCCCCGCTCCGTCCCGACGCGGCGTTCCAGTTCCTCGACCGTGTGTTCCAGGTCCTGCAAGCGGCGCTTGACGGCCGCCAGATCGTCCTGAACGGACATGGTTGCCCTCACCTTCGTGAGTGTCGCGCGTCACATCCCGCTTGGGAAGTCGTGTGCACGGGTGGTTGGGCCGCACGAGTGGGGTTTGCCCGCCGTGCCGCCGTGTCGCCGTGGCCGGATCCGATCTGTCCTTTTCAGTGTATGAGCAATAGGTCTGATCATCTCCAAATGGCATAAATCTGGACGAAGGGGTACAAGTCATGTCCCAGATCGGCGCCCCTCGCGGGAGGACATGCTCACGGAGCCCCCGCTCCCGCACGCTCCGCTCCGTCGCCACCCTCACCAGCGCGGTCCTCGCCGTCACCGTCCTCGCCGGCTGCAGCTCCGGCGACGAGGCCGACGAGACCCCCGCGGCGGCCCAGGACAACGCGCCCGCGGCGCGCGACCGGGTCGCCGACGGCGGCACCCTGCGCTGGGCGGTCGACGCGCTGCCCACCACGCTCAACAGCTTCCAGGCCGACGCCGACGGCACCACCTCGCGCATCGCCGGAGCCGTGCTCCCCGCCCTCTACACGCTCGACGAGCGGGGCCGGCCCCGGCTCAACCCCGACTACCTGGAGTCCGCGCAGGTCGTCGAGACCGAGCCCAAGCAGGTCGTCCTCTACAAGCTCAACCAGCAGGCGGTGTGGAGCGACGGACGCGAGATCGGGGCCGCCGACTTCGTGGCCCAGTGGCGCGCGCTGAGCGGCCGGGACACCGCGTACTGGACCGCCCGCAACTCCGGCTACGAGCGGATCGAGAAGATCGAGCGGGGCAAGAACGACCTGGAGGTACGGGTCACCTTCGCCAAGCCCTACGCCGACTGGCAGTCCCTCTTCACGCCCCTCTACCCCAAGCAGGTGATGGGCTCCCCGAACGCCTTCAACGACGGGGCGCGCACCAGCCTCAAGGCCACGGCAGGACCGTTCCTGCTGAAGGCGATCGACCGGAAGGGCGGCGACGTCACCCTCACCCGCAACCCCCGCTGGTGGGGCCGGCAGGCCAAGCTCGACAGCCTCGTCCTCAAGGCCGTCCCCCGGGCCGACCGGACCGCCGCGCTCGCCGCCGGCAGCCTCGACCTGGCCGAGATCGACCGGTCCGCCGCCGAGCGGATCGCCCTCGCCGTCCGGGACGCCCAGGCCGGCCGGAACGGCGCCCAGGCCGCCCACGGCCCCGGCTCCGCGATCACCCCCTCCAAGGCCCTCAAGTCCTGGGCCCTCGCCCACGGCTCCGACGACGAGAAGGCCGCGGACGCCAAGGCCGCCCGCAAGAAGAACCAGGAGGCGGTCGACCGGTACGCGAACGCCCAGGCCGCCCTGGCGAAGTACGTGGTCCGCAAGTCCCTGGAGCCCGCCTACACCCAGCTCTCGCTGAACGGCGAGTCCGGCCCGCTGGCCGACGAGCGGGTCCGGCGCGCGGTGGCCCGCGCCATCAACCGCCAGGAACTCGCCGAATCCGTGCTCAAGCCGCTCGGCCTCCCCGCCAAGCCCCCCGGCAGCCACCTCGCCCTCGCGGGCCAGGCGGCCTACGCGGACAGCAGCGACGCGCTCGGCGGCCAGGACACCAAGGAGGCGCAGGCGCTCCTCGCCGACGCGGGCTGGGTCCCGGGCGGCGCGCTGCGCAAGCCCCCCGGTACCAAGGCGGGCAGCGAGTCGGAGAAGAAGGAGACCGAGAAGAAGAAGGCGGAGAAGACGGAGAAGAAGGACGAGGGCTCCACCGACGCCAAGAAGCAGGCGAGCGACACCGCCTCCGACGAGGGCCTCTACATCGTCGGCGACGACAAGCCCGGAGACGCCGACGACCGGCCCGGCGACCGCCCCGCCGCCCCCGCCGCCGGAGCGAACGGCCCCGGGAACGGCGGCACCGTCCTCGCCCCGGCCCCCGACGCCGCCGGCCAGAGCGCCGCGCTCCTCGCCCGCGCCGAGGCCCTCGACACCGGCACCGGCTCCGCCGCCCGCGCCGCCCAGTCGGCCGCCAAGCCGGACAAGGGCGTGGCCGGGGCCTACGCCCCGCGCGGCACCGCCGCCCCCGTGACGGCCCCCGACGCCGCCCAGGCCAAGGCCCTCGGCAAGGACGGCAAGGCGCTCAGCCTCCGCTTCGTCCTGCCGTCCGGGCCGGGCTCCGAGTCGCTGCGGGCGGTCGGGGACCGGATCGTCCGGATGCTCGACGCGGTGGGGATCCGTACCGAGGTGACCAAGGTCTCCGACGACAGCTTCTTCAAGGACCACGTGGCCTCGGGCGACTACGACCTGGCCCTCTACTCCTGGCCCGCCTCCGCCTTCCCTGCGACCGACGCCCGGCCGATCTTCGCCAAGCCCGAGCCGGCCTCGGACGGCTCGCTCCTGGTCGAGCAGAACTACTCCCGGGTCGGCACCGACCGGATCGACCAGCTGTTCGACCAGGCGGCGGGGACCCTCGACGAGGACGAGGCCCGCGAGCTCGTCCGCCAGGCCGACGCCCGGATCTGGGCCGCGGCCGGCTCCATCCCCCTCTACCAGCGCCCCCAGCTCGTCGCCGCGAAGGCCGACCTCGTGAACGCCGGGGCCTGGGGCCTCGCCGCTCCCCGCTACCAGGACATCGGGTTCAAGAAGCCCGAAACGACCAAGGGTACCGAGCGAAACCACTGAAACCGCAGGTCACAACCTCAGAAGCCGCTCAATTTCCTTGCCCGCCGGTGATCCCGGCGGGCAGGATCGCGTCGGCCCTTTGACCCGGTCGCACGACCCCCAGCACGGCCCCCCACACCCTTGAGAACCCTCAGACCTACCACTCGGATCTTGGCCGGGGAAGCCCCTTGCGCGACGGCCCCGTACCATAGGACATAGCCGTGGCGCGTCCGCCCGGCGGGCGTACGAGGAACTGACGCCGCATCCCACGATCCGAGAGAAGCGCAAGCACCCATGCCCACGCGCCACGACATCCGTAACGTCGCCATCGTCGCCCACGTCGACCACGGCAAGACGACCATCGTCGACGCCATGCTCAAGCAGGCCGGTGCCTTCGCCGCCCACCAGCAGCTCGACGACCGCATGATGGACTCGAACGACCTGGAGCGTGAGAAGGGCATCACGATCCTCGCCAAGAACACGGCGGTGAAGTATCACCCCAAGGACGGCGGGGCGCCCATCACGATCAACATCATCGACACCCCGGGCCACGCCGACTTCGGTGGCGAGGTCGAGCGCGGTCTGTCGATGGTCGACGCGGTCGTCCTCCTCGTGGACGCCTCCGAGGGTCCGCTCCCGCAGACCCGCTTCGTGCTGCGCAAGGCCCTCCAGCAGCGCAAGCCCGTCATCCTCTGCATCAACAAGACGGACCGCCCGGACGCCCGGATCGACGAGGTCGTCAACGAGACCTACGACCTCTTCCTGGACCTGGACGCGGACGAGGACCAGATCGAGTTCCCGATCGTCTACGCCTGCGGCCGTGACGGCGTCGCCTCGCTGACCAAGCCGGAGAACGGCACCGTTCCCGCGGACAGCGACAACCTGGAGCCGTTCTTCTCCGCCATCCTGGAGCACGTCCCGGCCCCGGTGTACGACGAGGAGGCCCCCCTCCAGGCCCACGTCACCAACCTGGACGCCGACAACTTCCTCGGCCGCATCGCGCTGCTCCGCGTCGAGCAGGGCGAGCTGCGCAAGGGCCAGACGGTCGCGTGGATCAAGCGGGACGGCACGATCTCCAACGTCCGCATCACCGAGCTGATGATGACCGAGGCGCTCACCCGCAAGCCCGCCGAGGTCGCCGGCCCCGGTGACATCTGCGCCGTCGCCGGTATCCCCGACATCATGATCGGCGAGACCCTGGCCGACCCGGAGAACCCGATCGCGCTCCCGCTGATCACGGTCGACCAGCCGGCCATCTCCATGACCATCGGTACGAACACCTCGCCGCTCGTCGGCCGCGGTGGCACCGGCAAGGGCGCGGACGCCAAGTCCGCGGTCAAGCAGCGCAAGGTCACCGCCCGCCAGGTCAAGGACCGTCTGGACCGCGAGCTCATCGGCAACGTCTCGCTCCGCGTCCTCGACACCGAGCGTCCCGACGCCTGGGAGGTCCAGGGCCGTGGTGAGCTCGCGCTCGCCATCCTGGTCGAGCAGATGCGCCGCGAGGGCTTCGAGCTCACCATCGGCAAGCCGCAGGTCGTCACCAAGGAGGTCGACGGCAAGGTCCACGAGCCCGTCGAGCGCCTCACGGTCGACGTCCCCGAGGAGCACATGGGCGCGGTCACGCAGCTCATGGGTGTCCGCAAGGGCCGTATGGACAACATGGCGAACCACGGCTCCGGCTGGGTCCGCATGGAGTTCGTCGTTCCGTCCCGTGGCCTCATCGGCTTCCGTACGGAGTTCCTCACCAACACCCGCGGTACGGGCATCGCCCACTCGATCCACGAGGGCCACGAGCCGTGGTTCGGCCAGCTGACGACCCGTAACAACGGCTCGCTGGTCGCCGACCGCGCCGGTGCGGTCACCGCCTTCGCGATGACCAACCTCCAGGAGCGCGGCGTCCTGTTCACCGACCCCGGCACCGAGGTGTACGAGGGCATGATCGTCGGCGAGAACTCGCGCTCCGACGACATGGACGTGAACATCACCAAGGAGAAGAAGCTCACCAACATGCGCTCCGCCTCCGCCGACTCCTTCGAGGCGATCGTCCCGCCGCGGAAGCTCTCCCTGGAGCAGTCCCTGGAGTTCTGCCGCGACGACGAGTGCGTCGAGGTCACCCCGGAGGCCGTGCGCATCCGCAAGGTCATCCTGGACCAGAACGCGCGTGGCCGTGCGTCTTCCCGCGCGAAGAACGGCTGAGCCAGCCGTAGCGGCACCCCGGCGTGACAGCCGAACGCCCGGCCGGAATCCTCCGGCCGGGCGTTCGGCTGTCTGTGCGCGTTCCCCCGGGTGGCACCCCGCGCCGGGTGGTCGGTCCGGCGCGGGTCACGTGCGGGTCGGACCGACGGCCCGGGTCAGCAGTAGCGCTTGGCGGCCGCGGCCATGCTGCCGGCCGGGACGGCGGTGCCGCAGCGCACGCCGCCCTCGGTGGCGACGGTGAAGCTCATGGCCTTGCCGTAGTTGCCGGTGGTGATCCAGCGGGTGCCGCGGTCGCAACGGTACTGCGTGTAGTACCCCGTGGCCTGGGTGGTGCCCGCGTACAGGATGTACTTGCCCTGCTGGGTGAGGCGGTAGGTGATGGACTCGGAGGTGGTCTTGGTCCGCGAGCCCTCGGCCTTGAGCTCCAGGCCCACCTTGGCGCCGAGGCTGGCCACGCCGACGGTGCCGCTGATCTCGGCGCCCGCGGTGGCGGTCACGGAGGCCGTGAGCGTCTTCGCGACCTCGGCGCTGACGGTCTTGGTGACGACGCCGCCGGTGTAGTTCTCGACGGCCCGACGGTGGGTGATGGTCGGCGACTTGCTCACCGTGGACCACGTGAGCTTCTGGGCGCCCGGGCTGCAGATCGGGTCGGCGGCCTGCGCGGTGCCGGCCGGAAGCAGCGCCAGGGTGGCCGCCGAGACGCAGGTGGCCAGGACTCCAGCCGTGATCTTGTTACGCATGGTGTTCCCCTCGTGTGGTGACGCATAGTCAGTGCTTCGGTGCACCCCGTGGTCAGCGGGTCGAATGGGAGTCTTGCGGCTCACGAGGCGGATGCGACAGGGTTTTGAGCAAGTTCTGAGCTTCACAAGGGAGTTGAGCTGACGCCTCCGTTTTCCGGTCCGCCGCGGGCACCGGGGCGGAAGGGCCGGCCGAGTCAAGCCCGTTTTCCCGCAAAGGTGTCCGACTTTCGGACGTCACTCTCCGGTACATGCGTCAACAGTCCGTTTCGGGCGTGTCTGTCTGTGCTTGCTTTGTCCGGATTTCGGTCCCCATGGCCTTGATGATGTTGTCAAAACGAGACCACTTAAGTGTGGTTTACAGCCCGGACGTACTCAATAGTTGGCTCCGTTGAGCTCGGGTCAATGGGTCAAGCGCTGTGGGGAGTGCCGACTCACGAGCACACTCGGGCACTTGTGTTCCTGCCGTCAGGGGTGTCGGCGGAACCGTGGAGTGCCCCTCTTTAAGTGACAAGTGGACTCATGAGGAGGAACCCATGCGCGGTGCCAAGAGCGCCAAGTGGGTAGTGGGCGCGATCGTCGTCGCCCTGGCTGCGACCGCCTGTGGCGGGGGCAACGACAACAAGGGCAGCGACGCCAAGGGCGGCGGCGTGTTCCGCCTGGGCATCACCGAGCCCACCGCCATCGACCCGGTGAACGCGCAGGAGTCCGAGGGCATGGTCATCGCCCGCGCCCTGTTCACCCAGCTCTACGACGTCTCCGTCGACGGCAAGCTGATCCCGAAGCTCGCCGAGTCCGGCACGTCCGCGGACGGCAAGACCTGGGTCTTCAAGATCAAGGCCGGCACGAAGTTCACCAACGGTGAGGTCGTCGACGCCGAGTCGTTCATCCGCGGCTGGACCCGCGTCGCGGCCAAGGCCTCCGCCTCGGACGTCTCGTACCACATGGCCGGCATCAAGGGCTACGACGCCCTCAAGAGCGGCAAGTCCGACAAGTTCGCCGGTCTGTCGGCCCCGGACGCCAACACCCTGAAGGTCGAGCTGGACAAGGCCGACTTCGAGTTCGACAAGAAGACCGCCCACGCGGTCTTCAGCCCGGTCCCGAAGGTCGCCGGCGCCGGTGACAACAAGGCGTTCAACGACGCCCCGATCGGCAACGGCGCCTTCAAGATGAAGGGCACCTGGAACCACAACCAGTCCATCAGCCTCGTTCGCAACGACGCTTACGGCCTGGAGAAGGCCAAGCTGGACGGTGTCGAGTTCAAGATCCTGAACCCGGCCAACGGCGCCCAGCTCGAGTACACCGGCTTCCAGTCGGGCGAGTTCGACTACGCCCGTATGCCCACGCCGCAGCAGCCGGTCGCCAAGGCCAAGTACGAGCCGCAGGGCGAGTGGTACTCGGCCGACTTCTCCGGCATCAACTACCTGGTCGTCTTCAACCAGAACGCGCCCTTCAACAACGCGGACGCGCGCAAGGCGATCTCCTACGCGATCGACCGCGAGGCCATCGCCAAGTCCGTCTTCCAGGGCATGCAGAAGCCGGCCACGGCCTTCCTGCCGCCGTCCTTCGCCAACGAGTACCAGGCCGGTGTCTGCACCACCTGTGTCAAGCAGGACAAGGCCAAGGCCAAGGAGTTCGCCGCCAAGGGCGGCCTGAAGCCGGGCACCGTCGTCAACTTCGGCTACAACACCGGTGCGGGCCACGAAGAGTGGGTCCAGGCCGTCGCGCAGCAGCTGAAGGACGTCCTCGGCGTCGAGGTCAAGCTGGACGGCAAGCCGTTCAAGGAGGCCCTGGCCACCCAGCAGGAGAAGAAGACCTCCGGTCTGTGGCGTTCGGCGTGGACCGCCGACTACCCGACCGCGGACAACTTCCTCGCCCCGCTGCTGAGCACCGCGGGCATCGGTGAGGACCCGGCGACCGGCAAGGCGCAGGGCGACAACCGCAGCCGCTACTCGAACCCGAAGTTCGACGAGCTCCTGGACCAGGCCCGCATGGAGAAGGACGACGCCAAGCGCGCCGGCCTCTACAAGCAGGCCGAGAAGCTGGCGATCGACACCGACCAGGGTGTCATCCCGCTGTGGCAGCGCACCCAGTACCGTCTGGTGAACACCAAGAAGTTCGACAACGTCAAGATGGACTTCTTCGAGGACCCGACCCTCGCGGAGATCTCGCTCAAGAAGTAAGAGCCTCCTCTTGGCAGGTAGGCGAAGGCCGTGGGGGCGGAGTCACTTCTTCTCCCCCACGGCCTTCGCCGGGTCCCGGGCGCGCCCCTGTCTTCCATTTCCTCGGCGCCCGGATGCGGCCGCTCTCCCGATCGGATGACGCGGCCGCCCACCCCCACGCTCAGTATGTGAAGGAGGCATCGTGGGCAGATATGTGATCCGCCGACTCGGGCAGATGATCGTCGTCCTCTTCGGTGCGACCATCGTTCTCTTCGCCACCCTGTTCATCCTGCCCGGCGACCCTGTGGGTTCCCTCGGCGGCGACAAGGCCCGCGACCCGGCCGTGGTGGCAGAGCTCAGAGAGCGCTACGGCCTGAACGACCCCCTCCCCGTTCAGTACGGGAACTTCGTCAAGAACCTGGCGCAGGGCGACCTCGGTGAGGACTTCACCCAGCGCCGTCCGGTGACCGAGATCCTGCAGCCGAAGCTGGTGAACACCACCAAGCTCGCCATCGCCGCCATCATCATCGACGTCGTGATCGGTGTGCTGGCCGGCCTGATCGCCGCGCTGTTCAGGTACTCGTTCTGGGACGTGTTGATCACGCTGCTCACCACGTTCGCGGTCGGCTTCCCGTCGTTCGTGATCGGCATGGTGCTGCAGAAGTTCTTCGTCGTGGACCTGGGCTGGTTCCCGCTGATCTCCGACGGCTCGTTCAACGCCATGATCCTGCCC
Organism: Streptomyces sp. NPDC037410; assembly: GCF_055602235.1. Lineage (NCBI taxonomy): Bacteria > Bacillati > Actinomycetota > Actinomycetes > Kitasatosporales > Streptomycetaceae > Streptomyces > Streptomyces sp. NPDC037410. The sequence goes on from NZ_JBVJWR010000009.1 coordinate 228,137, forward strand.
GCCTTCACGCTGGCCATCCTCGACGCGGCCCTGGTCGCCAGGCTCATGCGCGGCACCATGCTCGAAGTGCTGCGCGCCGACTACGTCAAGACGGCGGTCGCCAAGGGTCTGCCCCGCCGGACCGTGCTCTTCAAGCACGTCATGCGCAACTCGATCATCCCTGTGGTCACGTACCTGGGTATCTCGTTCGGCACGCTCCTGGGTGGCGCCCTGATCACCGAGGCGATCTTCAACTGGGACGGCATCGGCCTCGCCCTTGTCCAGGCGGTCCAGCAGCAGAACAACCCGATCATCATCGGCGTAGTGACCTTCGGTGTCGCCGTGTTCGTTCTGCTCAACCTGATCGTCGACCTGTTGTACGCGGTTCTCGACCCGCGTATCCGTCTCGCCTGATCCCAGGCAGCCCCTTCTAGGAGTCACACCCATGACCGAGCTCACCAAGAGCGACGCGGGGGCGGGGACCGCTCGAACGGCGGCCGCGCCGGCGGATGCCGAGCCCGCGATCAAGCGGATCACGCAGTGGGGCGAGATCCGCCACCGCTTCATGGCCAACAAGCTGGCGATCGTCGGCCTGGTCATCGTCTGCACGCTCTTCCTCGCTGCCGCGCTCGCACCCCTGCTCGCACCGTACGACCCGCTGCACCAGGACCTCGCGAACACGCTGGCCGCCCCGGGCGGGGAGCACCTGCTGGGCACCGACGCGCTCGGGCGCGACCAGCTGTCCCGCATCATCTACGGCGCCCGGATCGCCGTCATCATCGGCCTCGCCTCGATCTTCCTGGCGTGCCTCATCGGCATCGTCATCGGCGCCCTGGCCGGCTACTTCGGCAAGGCCGTCGACTCGGTGCTGATGCGCATCGCCGACGTGTTCTTCGCCTTCCCGCTGCTGATCGGCGCCATCGTCATCATCATCGTGATGGGCCGCGGCGTCGCCCCGGTCGTCATCTCGCTGGCGGTCTTCTCCTGGCCGACGGTCTCCCGACTGCTGCGCAGCTCGATCCTGTCGGTCCGTGAGGCGGACTACGTGCTGGCTGCCCGAGCCCTCGGCGCCGGCACCGCCCGGATCATCATCCGGCACATCATCCCCAACTCGATCGCCGCCGTCATGGCCTACGCCGCCTTCAGCGTCGGCGGTGCGATCGTGGCCGAGGCCGCCCTGTCCTTCCTGGGCGTCGGCGTCAGCCCGGAGGTCGCGGAGTGGGGCAACATGCTCTCCGCGGGCCGTGACTTCCTCGGGGTCAAGGACTACCTGTGGGTCTACCCGTCCATCGCGATCGTCCTGACGGTCCTTGGTTTCGTTTTCGTCGGTGACGGGCTGCGTGACGCCCTTGACCCGAAGCTGCGCTGAGAGGGCGGCACCACACCATGACTACTTCCCACGTCACCGCCGACGTGCCCGCACAGCGCGGCGCGGACGACGAGACGCCGGTGCTCGAAGTACGGGACCTGCACGTCGAGTTCAAGACCCGTGAAGGCATCGTCAAGGCCGTCAACGGCGTCAACTACAGCGTCAAGGCCGGCGAGACCCTCGCCGTCCTCGGCGAGTCCGGCTCCGGCAAGTCCGTGACCGCCCAGGCGATCATGGGCATCCTCGACTCGCCTCCCGGGCGGGTCGCCAAGGGCGAGATCCTCTTCCAGGGGCAGGACATCCTCCAGCTCCCGGAGGCCGAGCGGCGCAAGCTGCGCGGCCCCAAGATGGCGATGATCTTCCAGGACGCGCTCTCCGCGCTGAACCCGGTCTTCTCCGTCGGCAACCAGCTCGGCGAGATGTTCCGCGTCCACCAGGGCATGTCCAAGAAGGACGCGAAGGCCAAGGCCATCGAGCTGATGGACCGGGTGAAGATCCCGGCCGCCGCGAGCAGGGTCGGCGACTACCCGCACCAGTTCTCCGGCGGTATGCGTCAGCGCATCATGATCGCGATGGCGCTGGCCCTGGAGCCGGACCTGATCATCGCGGACGAGCCCACCACCGCCCTCGACGTGACCGTCCAGGCGCAGGTCATGGACCTCCTCGCGGAGCTCCAGGCCGAGTACCAGATGGGCCTGATCCTGATCACGCACGACCTCGGTGTCGTCGCCGACGTCGCGGACAAGATCGCGGTCATGTACGCGGGCCGCATCGTCGAGCAGGCGCCGGTGCACGAGCTGTACGGGCGCCCGGCCCACCCGTACACCCGCGGTCTGCTGGACTCGATCCCGCGCCTGGACCAGAAGGGCCAGGAGCTCTACGCGATCAAGGGTCTGCCGCCCAACCTGCTGAAGCCGCCGGCCGGCTGTGCCTTCAGCCCGCGCTGCCCCAAGGCGCAGGACATCTGCCGTACCGAGCTGCCGCCCCTCGTGCCGGTGAGCGAACAGGACGGCACCGAGCTGGTCGGCCGTGTCAGCGCCTGCCATTTCTGGAAGGAGCAGATCCATGGCTGAGCCCATCAAGAAGGACGAGGCCGCCGTGGACGGCGGCGGGGACGCGGCCGCGATCGAGGCCGCCATCGACCGCAAGGTGGACCGGGGGGAGCCGATCCTCCAGGTCCGCAACCTGGTCAAGCACTTCCCGCTGACGCAGGGCATCCTCTTCAAGCGGCAGGTCGGCGCGGTCAAGGCCGTCGACGGCGTCTCCTTCGACCTGCACCAGGGCGAGACCCTGGGCATCGTCGGCGAGTCCGGCTGCGGCAAGTCCACCGTCGCCAAGGTGCTGATGCTCCTGGAGAGCGCCACCGCCGGCGAGGTCTTCTACAAGGGCCAGGACATCACCAAGCTGTCCGGGCGCGCGCTGAAGGCCGTCCGCCGCAACATCCAGATGGTGTTCCAGGACCCGTACACCTCGCTGAACCCGCGCATGACGGTCGGCGACATCATCGGCGAGCCCTTCGACATCCACCCCGAGGTGGCCCCGAAGGGCGACCGGCGCCGCAGGGTGCAGGAGCTGCTCGACGTCGTCGGTCTGAACCCGGAGTACATCAACCGGTACCCGCACCAGTTCTCCGGCGGTCAGCGCCAGCGCATCGGCATCGCCCGCGGCCTCGCGCTCAACCCGGAGATCATCATCTGCGACGAGCCGGTCTCGGCCCTGGACGTCTCCGTCCAGGCGCAGGTCATCAACCTGATGGCGAAGCTCCAGGACGAGTTCAACCTGTCGTACGTCTTCATCGCGCACGACCTGTCGATCGTCCGGCACATCTCCGACCGCGTCGGCGTCATGTACCTCGGCAAGATGGCCGAGATCGGTACGGACGAGCAGATCTACGAGCACCCGACGCACCCGTACACCCAGGCGCTGCTCTCCGCGGTGCCGGTGCCGGACCCGGAGGCCCGCGCGCACCGCGAGCGGATCATCCTCACCGGTGACGTCCCCTCGCCGGCCAACCCGCCGTCGGGCTGCAGCTTCCGCACCCGCTGCTGGAAGGCGCAGGACAAGTGCGCGCAGGAGGCGCCGGTCCTCGCGGTCCCGCAGCGCTTCAAGGGCGAGGACACCCCGGCGGCCCACTTCTCGGCGTGCCACTTCGCCGAGGAGAAGCAGGTCGTTCCGGCCGGCTGACCCGACCAGGAGCCCGACGAGGCCCCCGGCCCCCGCAAGGGTGCCGGGGGCCTTCGGCGTTCGGGGTCCGGTCCGGACCCGTCCCCTCCCGCGGGAGGGGCAACCCGGACGGCTGTCGCCAAGATGCGGCCCTGTCCGGGTTGCGGTGATATGGGGGCCTAAGTCTCGGAAAACGTTACGGGAGGCACTCCATGCGCGGAGCCACGCACGCCAAGTGGGCCGCACTGGCCACCGCCGTCGCCCTCGCGGCCACGGCCTGTGGCGGCGGCGACAGCGGCGGTGGCGGGGGAGGGGCCGACGGCGTCGTGAGTTCCTCGTGGGGCGACCCGCAGAACCCACTGGAGCCCGCCAACACCAACGAGGTCCAGGGCGGCAAGGTCCTCTCCATGATCTTCCGCGGGCTCAAGCAGTACGACCCGAAGACCGGCGCGGCCAAGGACATGCTCGCCGAGAAGATCGACACCACGGACTCGCAGAACTTCGCCATCACCGTCAAGGACGGCTGGACCTTCTCCAACGGCGAGAAGGTCACCGCGAAGTCCTTCGTCGACGCCTGGAACTACGGCGCCAGCCTGAAGAACAATCAGAAGAACGCGTACTTCTTCGGCCAGATCGAGGGCTACGACCAGGTCCACCCCGAGAAGGGCGAGGCCACCGCCGAGACCATGTCCGGCCTCAAGGTGACCGGCCCCCAGACCTTCACGGTCAAGCTCACCCAGAAGTTCTCCACCTGGCCCATCACCCTCGGCTACGCGGCCTTCTCGCCGCTTCCCCAGGCCTTCTACAGCGACCACGCCGGCTGGCTCTCCAAGCCCGTCGGCAACGGCCCCTACACGGTCGACTCGTACACCAAGGGCTCCCAGATGTCGCTCAAGCGCTGGGACTCCTACCCCGGCCCCGACAAGGCCCAGAACGGCGGCATCGACCTCAAGGTCTACACCGACAACAACACCGCCTACACGGACCTGACGGCCGGCAACCTCGACCTCGTCGACGACGTGCCCGCCTCCCAGCTCAAGAACGTCCAGGCCGACCTCGGCGGCCGGTACATCAACGTCCCCGCCGGCATCATCCAGACCCTCTCCTTCCCGTTCTACGACCCCGCGTGGAACAAGCCGGGCCAGGAGAAGCTCCGGCAGGGCCTCTCCATGGCGATCAACCGCCCCCAGATCACCGAGACGATCTTCCAGAAGACCCGCACCCCCGCCGTCGACTGGACCTCCCCGGTGCTCGGCGAGGAGGGCGGCTTCAAGGACGTCTGCGGCGACTTCTGCACGTACGACGCAGCCCAGGCCAAGAAGCTCGTCGCCGAGGGCGGCGGCATCCCCGGCGGCACGATGAAGATCTCGTACAACGCCGACACCGGCTCCCACAAGGAGTGGGTGGACGCCGTCTGCAACTCCATCAACAACGCGCTCGGCAACAACAAGGCCTGCGTCGGCAACCCGATCGGCACCTTCGCCGACTACCGCAACCAGGTCACGCAGTCGAAGATGACCGGCCCGTTCCGCGCCGGCTGGCAGATGGACTACCCGCTCATCCAGAACTTCCTCCAGCCGCTGTACTACACCAACGCCTCCTCCAACGACGGCAAGTACTCCAACCCGGAGTTCGACAAGCTGGTGAACCAGGCCAACGCCGAGGCCGACACCGCCAAGGCCGTCGGCCTCTTCCAGCAGGCCGAGGGAGTCCTCCGCGACGACATGGGCGCCATCCCGCTCTGGTACCAGAACGGCAGCGCCGGCTACTCGGACCGGGTCGAGAACGTGACCCTGAACCCCTTCAGCGTCCCGGTCTACGACCAGATCAAGGTCAAGTGACGTCGTAGCAGTACGGCGGTGTACGGCCCGGGCCGCGGATCCCCGCGCCGGGCCGTACGCCGTCCCGCAACCCACCCTTCCTGGAGGCCTCCGTGGGTCGATACGTGATCCGGCGGCTGCTGCAGATGATCCCGGTCTTCTTCGGCGCCACGCTGTTGATCTTCCTGATGGTGAACGTGATGGGCGACCCCATCGCCGGCCTCTGCGGCGACCGGGCCTGCGACCCGGCGACCACCGCCCAGCTGCAGAAGGAGTACGGCCTCGACAAGCCGGTCTGGCAGCAATACCTGACCTACATGGGCAACGTCTTCACCGGGGACTTCGGCACCGCCTTCAACGGCCAGCCCGTCACCGAGCTGATGGCCACCGCCTTCCCGGTCACCATCCGGCTCACCATCGTCGCGATCCTCTTCGAGATCGTCATCGGCATCACCCTGGGCGTCGTCACCGGCCTCAAGCGCGGCCACCCCGTCGACACCTCCGTGCTGCTGCTGACCCTGGTCGTCCTCTCCATCCCGACCTTCGTCACCGGTCTGCTGCTCCAGCTGCTCCTCGGCGTCGAATGGGGCTGGATCTCACCGGCCGTCTCGCCCGAGGCGCCCTTCAACGAACTGATCGTCCCCGGCCTCGTCCTCGCGTCCGTCTCGCTCGCGTACGTCACCCGGCTCACCCGAACCTCCATCGCCGAGAACAAGCGCGCCGACTACGTCCGCACCGCCGTCGCCAAGGGCCTGCCCCGCCGCCGGGTCGTCACCCGTCACCTGCTGCGCAACAGCCTCATCCCCGTGGTGACCTTCATCGGCGCCGACATCGGCGCCCTCATGGGCGGCGCCATCGTCACCGAACGGATCTTCAACATCCACGGCGTCGGCTACCAGCTCTACCAGGGCATCGTCCGCCAGAACACCCAGACCGTCGTCGGCTTCGTGACCATCCTCGTCCTGGTGTTCCTGTTCGCCAACCTCCTGGTCGACCTCCTGTACGCCGTCCTTGACCCGAGGATCCGCTATGCCTGAGCCCCTTGAGCCCTTCGAGCCCCTGGAGTCGTACGGAGAGGAAGGGCGCGCCATCGCCTCGACCGGAGCCGGAGGCGCCGCCGACCTCGGCACGCAGGAGGCCGAGACGCTGGAGAAGAACCTTGAGAACGGCCCCGACACCGCCCCCGACGCCGGCCCCGACAAGAAGCCGCGTTCCCTCTGGTCCGACGCCTGGCACGACCTGCGCCGCAACCCGATCTTCATCATCTCCGCGCTCGTCATCATCTTCCTGGTGATCATCTCCATCTGGCCCCAGCTGATCGCCTCAGGAGACCCGCTCGACTGCGACCTGTCCAAGGCGCAGGAAGGCTCCCAGCCCGGCCACCCCTTCGGCTTCAACGGCCAGGGCTGCGACGTCTACACCCGCACCGTCTACGGGGCACGGACGTCCGTGACCGTCGGCGTCCTGGCCACCCTCGGCGTCGCCGTCCTCGGCAGCATCCTCGGCGGCCTCGCCGGCTTCTACGGCGGCGCCTGGGACGGCGTCCTCTCCCGCCTCACCGACGTCTTCTTCGCCATCCCCGTCGTCCTCGGCGGCCTCGTGCTCCTGTCCGTGGTCACCAGCGCCACCGTCTGGCCCGTCATCGGCTTCATGGTGCTGCTCGGCTGGCCGCAGGTCTCCCGCATCGCGCGCGGCTCCGTCATCACCGCCAAACAGAACGACTACGTCCAGGCCGCCCGCGCGCTCGGCGCCTCCAACTCCCGGATGATGCTCCGGCACATCACGCCGAACGCCGTCGCCCCCGTGATCGTCGTCGCCACCATCGCCCTCGGCACGTACATCTCCCTGGAGGCGACCCTGTCGTACCTCGGAGTCGGCCTGAAGCCGCCGACCGTCTCCTGGGGCATCGACATCTCCTCGGCGTCGCAGTACATCCGCAACGCGCCCCACATGCTGCTCTGGCCGGCCGGTGCGCTCGCGATCACCGTGCTCGCCTTCATCATGCTCGGCGACGCGGTGCGCGACGCCCTCGACCCGAAGCTGAGGTAGGGACCCATGCTGCTCGAAGTGCGCGACCTGCACGTGGAGTTCCACACCCGGGACGGGGTGGCCAAGGCGGTCAACGGCGTCAACTACTCCGTCGACGCGGGGGAGACCCTCGCCGTCCTCGGCGAGTCCGGCTCCGGCAAGTCCGTCACCGCCCAGGCCGTCATGGGCATCCTCGACATCCCGCCCGGGAAGATCAGCGGCGGCGAGATCCTCTTCCAGGGCCAGGACCTCCTGAAGCTCAAGGAGGAGGAGCGGCGCAAGATCCGCGGCGCCAAGATGGCGATGATCTTCCAGGACGCACTGTCCTCCCTCAACCCCGTCATCAGCGTCGGCGACCAGCTCGGCGAGATGTTCCAGGTCCACAAGGGGATGTCGCGCAAGGACTCCAGGGCCAAGGCCGTCGAGCTGATGGACCGGGTCCGCATCCCCGCCGCCAAGGAACGCGTCGGCCAGTACCCCCACCAGTTCTCCGGCGGCATGCGCCAGCGCATCATGATCGCGATGGCGCTCGCCCTCGAACCCGAACTGATCATCGCCGACGAGCCCACCACCGCCCTCGACGTCACCGTCCAGGCCCAGGTCATGGACCTCCTCGCCGAGCTCCAGCGCGAGCTCAACATGGGCCTCATCCTCATCACCCACGACCTCGGCGTCGTCGCCGACGTCGCCGACAAGATCGCCGTCATGTACGCCGGGAAGATCGTCGAACAGGCCCCCGTCCACGAGATCTACAAGGCCCCCGCCCACCCCTACACCCGGGGCCTGCTCGACTCCATCCCGCGCCTCGACCAGAAGGGCCAGGAGCTCTACGCGATCAAGGGCCTCCCGCCCAACCTCCTCGCCATCCCGTCCGGCTGCTCCTTCAACCCGCGCTGCCCGCTCGCACGGGACCGCTGCCGCACCGACGTGCCCCCGCTGTACGACGTGACCGAGTCCCCGGTGCCGCGCGCCAGCGCCTGCCACTTCTGGAAGGAGTGCCTCCATGGCTGAGGCGATTCTCGAAGTCCGGGACCTCCACAAGCACTACCCGCTGACCCAGGGCATCCTCTTCAAGAAGCAGGTCGGCGCCGTCAGGGCCGTCGACGGGGTCGACTTCGACCTCGTGGCCGGCGAGACCCTCGGCATCGTCGGCGAATCAGGCTGCGGCAAGTCCACCGTCGCCAAGATGCTGGTCAACCTGGAACGGCCCACCTCCGGAACCATCCGGTACAAGGGCGAGGACATCACCAAGCTGTCCGCGCGGGCCCTCAAGGCCGTCCGCCGCAACATCCAGATGGTCTTCCAGGACCCGTACACCTCGCTCAACCCGCGCATGACCGTCGGCGACATCATCGGCGAGCCGTACGAGATCCACCCCGAGGTCGCACCCAAGGGCGACCGGCGCCGCAAGGTCCAGGACCTCCTGGACGTCGTCGGCCTCAACCCCGAGTACATCAACCGCTATCCGCACCAGTTCTCCGGCGGCCAGCGCCAGCGCATCGGCATCGCCCGCGGCCTCGCCCTCCGGCCCGAGGTCATCGTCGCCGACGAACCGGTCTCCGCGCTCGACGTCTCCGTCCAGGCGCAGGTGATCAACCTCCTCGACCGGCTCCAGACCGAGTTCTCCCTGTCGTACGTCTTCATCGCCCACGACCTCTCGATCGTCCGGCACATCTCCGACCGCGTCGGCGTCATGTACCTCGGCCGGATCGTCGAGATCGGCACCGACGCCCAGATCTACGACCACCCCACCCACCCCTACACCCAGGCGCTGCTCTCCGCCGTGCCCGTCCCCGACCCCGAGGCGCGCGCCCACCGCGAGCGGATCCTCCTGGCCGGAGACGTGCCCTCCCCGGCCAACATCCCCTCCGGCTGCCGCTTCCGCACCCGCTGCTGGAAGGCCCAGGAACGCTGCACCCTGGAGGTCCCGCTCCTCGCCGTCCCGGCCGTCTTCCGCCTCACGGACACCCCGGCCAAGCACGACTCGGCCTGCCACTTCGCGGAGGAGAAGCAGGTGGTCCCGCCGGAGGGGCCCGAGGGGCCCGAGGAGCCAGAGGGGCCCGAGGAGCCAGAGGGGCCTGTGGGCCCTGGGGAGCCGTAACGCGCGGGCAACTCCGCGGAATTGGATCCGATATACGGATATTGGATGTTGGATCCCGTACGGCCGTGCGGGTGCCGTGAGCCGGCCGGGGGCACGCCATGTCGCCTCCGGCCGGTCGCCGCGTCCTGTTCACGCGGAACCGCTTGTTTCCGCCGTTCGCGACCGTGAGTATCGGGCTCGTGACTGTGACACGCCCGGCACGTCTCACCGGCGCCGCGCTCTGCGCCGCGCTCGCCCTCATCGCCGCCGTGTGGATCCTCCAGGACCTCGCCTCGCTCGGCTCGCCCGCCGACCTCGCCTGGTACTGGGCCGGGGACCACCACTTCCTGATACGGGGGCGGTCCACCACCTCCCTGCTCGACCCCGTACTCCTCGCCGCCTACACCGCCACCGTCCTCGCCGCCCTCCGCTCCCGGCACGCGGCCTCCGCCCTCGCCGCCGCCGGCGTCGCCACCCTCGCCCTGCGCCTCCCCGGACTCTGGGCGGCCGGCAGCGGAGCCCTCGTCACCGCCCTCCTCGAACTGGCCCTCGCCGCCGGACTCGTCCTCACCGCCGCCGTCGGCCGCTGCCCGGCGGACGCCCCGTACGAGCAGCGGCCCACCCGCCCCCGCACCGGCCCCGCCGTCACCGCCGGGATCCTCCTCGCGGCCGCCGCCCTCTTCCTGACCCTCTGGGAGCTGTACTGGGCCGGCGAGCTGCCCCTGGAGACCACCGTCGACCGGTTCACCGGCGGCCGCTCCATCGTCAAACCCGCCCTCGCGCCCCCGCCCGGCTGGCTGTCCCTGATCGCCGCCGCCCTGTACGGCACGGCCGCCCTCTCCTGCCTCCTCCGGGCCCGCCACGCCCGGGCCTTCGGGCTCCTCTCCGCCGTCATCCTGACGGCCGGAGGCCTCGGCGGGGTCGCCCGCGCCGTCCGGTACGAGACCCTCGTCCGGCTCGGCGACCTCACCACCCTGGACGCGACGGACGTCCTCACCTCCGTCTTCGAACTGCTCGCAGGACTCGCGGTGCTCGTGCTCCTGGCCGGGCGCGGCGCCCCCGACGCCGCGCCCGCGCCCCACCCGGCGGCCGGGGCGCGGCCCCCGGCCCCGCCCCACCCGACACCGCCCGGCTGGTGACTCAGCTCGTGACGCCGAGGGACCGCTTCAGGAACTCCACCTGGAGCAGCAGCAGGTTCTCCGCCACCTGCTCCTGCGGCGTCATGTGCGTCACCCCGGACAGCGGCAGCACCTCGTGCGGCCGGCCCGCCGCGAGCAGCGCCGAGGAGAGCCGCAGCGCGTGCCCCACCACCACGTTGTCGTCGGCGAGACCGTGCACGACCATCATCGGCCGGGCCGGCTCCTCCGGCGCCGAAAGACCTTCGTCGGTCAGCAGCGACTGCGCCGCGTACACCTCCGGATCGTCCTGCGGGGTGCCCAGGTACCGCTCCGTGTAGTGCGTGTCGTACAGCCGCCAGTCCGTCACCGGCGCCCCGACCACGGCCGCGCGGAACACGTCGGGCCGCTGGAGCACCGCCCGCGCCGCCAGATAACCGCCGTACGACCAGCCCCGGATCGCCACCCGGTCCAGATCGAGCGGGAAGCTCCCGGCGAGGCCCAGGAGCGCGTCCACCTGGTCGTCGAGCGTCACCCCGAAGTCCCGCGCGACCGACTTCTCCCAGGCCGGGGAGCGGCCCGGCATGCCCCGCCCGTCCGCCACGACCACCGCGAAGCCCTGGTCGGCGAACCACTGCGAGGTCAGATGCGGATTGTGCGCGGCGAGCACCCGCTGCCCGTGCGGACCGCCGTACGGATCCATCAGGACCGGCAGCGGCCCGTCCCCCTCCTCGTACCCCGAGGGCAGCAGCACCGCGCACGGGATCCGCCGCGCCCCCGCCTCCGTCAACCGCACCCGCGCGGAGATCACCGGCCGCTGGGCGTACGAGGCCACCACCGCGACCTGCACGCCGTCCCGCAGCACCCGCGCCACGCTCCCCGGCGCCTCCGGCCGCGCCGACACCAGGACGGTCACCGCCCCCGAGCGCACCGCGCCGTGCACACCAACGCCCTCCGACAGCCGCGTGAGCCGCGGCAGCCGCTCCGCGCCCCCGCCGGCCACCCGGTACACATGGATCTCGCCGGTCTCCGTCTCCGCCGCGGCCTCACCCGCCGACGCCGACACCAGCACGTCGTCCGCCCCGACGTCGAGCACCGACCGGATGTGCAGCCCCGCGTCCGTCCACGCCTCCTCGCCGACCGCGAGGACCCGCGCCCCGCCCTCGTCCGTGACCCGGACGAGCCCGCCGCCCGGCCCCCACGCCGGCGCGCCCTGCGGCAGCTCCAGCCACACCGGGTCCGTCTCCGTCCGCACCCCGGACGTCTTCCCCGACTCCGGGTCCACCGCCAGGAACAGCTGCTCCCGCTGGTCCCGCGCCTGCACGAGCAGCAGCGGCGCCCCGGCCGCCGACCAGTGCACCCGCGCCAGATACGGATACCGCTCCCGGTCCCACACCACCTCCGTACGGGACCCGTCGAGACCGAGGACGAACAGCCGCACCTCCGCGTTGGCCGTCCCCGCCGCCGGGTACGCCACCCGCTGCGGCTCCCGCTCCGGATGCGCCGGGTCCGCGATCCACCAGCGCCCCACCGCCCGGTCGTCCGCCCGCGCCACGAGCAGCCGGTCCGAGTCGGGCGACCACCAGTGACCGCGCTCCCGACTCATCTCCTCCGAGGCGATGAATTCGGCCAATCCGTAGGACACGTGCTCGTCCTCCGGGACGGCCAGCGCACGGTCGCCCGAACCGTCCGCGCCCACCACCCGCAGGGCGCCCTCCGCCACGTACGCCACGGACCGCCCGTCCGGCGACGGACGCGGGTCGATCACCGGCCCCGGCACCGCCAGCTCCCGCGCCGTCCCCGCCCGCAGCTCCGCCGCGAACAGCCGCCCCGACAGCGCGAACGCCGCCAACTCCACGGCCCCGTCCACCGCGTACGCCACGATCCCCGCCGAGCCCTCCCGGCTCCGCTCCCGGCGCGCCCGCTCCTGCGGCGACAACTCCTCCTCCGCGCCCGCCAGCAGCGCCGCCGGATCGGCGGCCACCCGCTCCCCGGGCTCGCCGTCCCGCGGCAGGTCGAGCACCCAGAGCCGGTGGGAACGGTCCGTCCCGGAACCGGATCTGACGAACACCACGCGCTCCCCGTCCGGGGAGACCGAGAAGCCACGCGGGACCCCCAGGGTGAACCGCTGGGTCCGGGCGTGCTGACGGGGGAAGGAGAGCCCGGCCGAGGGTGTGGCCGACTGCTGCGAAGACAAGGTCATACGGCTGAAACTAGCGCCGTGCGCCCCCCTCGTGCCTCCGTCCGCCGATCGATGCGGCCGCACGGATAGTTATGATCCGTAGCGCTAGGTGGGTATGCATCGGACTGGCATGCCCTCTGGCACATGCTGATCGACCGAACCGCTCGAATATCCGACCGAAGGTGGAGGTGAACCGCCGTGGCACTCTCGATCTCCGTGGTGGTGCTGCTGGCGATCGTCGTCTTCCTGCTGATCCGGAAATCCGGGCTGAAGGCTGGACATGCGGCGGTCTGCGCGCTCCTGGGCTTCTACCTGGCGAGCTCCTCCATCGCCCCGTCCATCAGCACCCTCACCACGAACGTGGCGGGCATGATCGGCGGCCTCAAGTTCTGACCTCGCACCGGGGCTGACCTCGTAGGGTGGGGGGCATGTCCGATCTCCCCGCCCGCCGTCTGCTGCTCGTGCACGCCCACCCGGACGACGAGTCGATCAACAACGGCGCCACCATGGCCAGGTACGCGGCCGAGGGCGCCCTCGTCACCCTCGTCACCTGCACGCTCGGCGAGGAGGGCGAGGTCATCCCGCCCGGCCTCGCCCACCTGGCCCCCGACCGGGAGGACCGGCTCGGCCCCCACCGCGTCGGCGAACTCGCCGCCGCCATGACCGAGCTGGGCGTCACCGACCACCGCTTCCTCGGCGGCCCCGGACGCTTCCGCGACTCCGGAATGATGGGCGCCGAACAGAACGAGCGCCCCGGCGCCTTCTGGAGCACCGAGGTCGACACCGCCGCGCCCCACCTCGTCGAGGTGATCCGCGAGACCCGCCCGCAGGTCCTCGTCACCTACGACCCCGACGGCGGCTACGGCCACCCCGACCACATCCAGGCCCACCGGGTCGCCACCCGCGCCGCCGAACTCGCCGCGGACCCCTCGTACCGCCCCGACCTCGGCCCGGCCCACACGATCGCCAAGATCTACTGGAACCGCGTCCCGCGCCCCGTCGCCGAGGCCGCCTTCGCCCGGCTCCACGCCGAGGGCTCCGCCTTCCCGGCCGTCGCCGCCGTCGACGACGTCCCCGGCGTCGTCGACGAGGACCGGATCACCGCCGAGATCGCCGCCGACCCCGCGTGCACGGCCCGCAAGACCGCCGCGATGGCCGCGCACGCCACCCAAGTCGCCGTCGACGGTCCCTTCTTCGCCCTCTCCAACGACCTCGGCCAGCCGATCTTCACCACCGAGTACTACGAACTCGTCCAGGGCACCCCCGGCGCCCCCGAGGGCGAGCGCGAGACGGACCTCTTCGCGGGGGTGGCGGAATGAGCACGGTGAAGCGGACCCCGGCTCCGGCCCCGTCCCCGATGCCCTCCCCGGCCGCACGATACGTCTGGTACGGCGTCCTGTTCGTCCTCGGCGCCCTCGTCGGCCTCGCCGGATCCCTCGTCCAAGCGGCCTGGTTCCCCGGCGGCTTGCTCCTCGCCCTCCTCGCCACCACCGGCCTCTTCTACGGAGGGCTGCGCGCCGCCGGCACCCAGGTCGGCGTCGCCTCCGCCGCCGGCGGCTGGCTCGTCGCCGTCGTCCTGCTCAGCGTCGGACGCCCCGAGGGCGACGGGGTGTTCGGCGGAGGCACGGGCGAGCTGATCTTCCTCTTCGGAGGCATGGCGATCGCTGTGATGTGCGCCACTCTGCCCCGGCTGCCGCGACCGGCCCCGTGAACAGCACGACTTGACGCCGGGGACGCCCTGACTTCGGCCGGATTGCCCGTCGTCCTGTGCCCGGGGGTCGGGTACGAGTCGGCGGCGTTCAGTATGGTGGTGCGCGCCGCCGAACCGCCCGGGTCAACACGAGCATCAGCAAGAGCGGGCGGTGGAGCCAACCGGGAGATCCTGCTTTGAGTCGTGAAACTGGTCGAGAGACTGACAGTTCGTCCTCCGGCGCCCAGGGGCGCGGAGGAGCCGCGTACCCCTCCGGTACACCGCCGTACGGATCCCGCCAGTATCCGTCGCTCCACCCCACGCAGGACGCGCCGGAGGAGACCGCCGCCGCGCCCGCGCCGCCGGAGGAGCCCAAGACCGAGACGACACTGACGACCCGGATCCGGATCAACATCCCGGGTTCGCGTCCGATTCCGCCGGTCGTGGTCCGCAAGCCGGTCAGCGAGACGGCCGCCCCGGACCCGGAGCCCGTGGTGGAGCCCGAGCCGGAGCCGGTGGCCGTCGCCGCCCCCGAACCTCCGCGGGCGGCCGAGGAGGCCCCGGAGCCGCCGAAGGCGAAGGAGACGAGCGACTGGTTCGCCCCCCGCAAGGCGGCCCCCGCACCGGCCCCCGCGCCCGCACCCACGCCTTCGCCGGCCCCCGCGCCGGCGGCCAAGCCCGCCCCGGCGCCCGCCGGACCGGACGCCCAGGGCACGGGCTTCGCGGGCTCGGCGACCTCGGGCGTCCCGACGGTCGGCACGACCCCGTCGAGCCGCCCGGTCACGGCGACCGCCCAGACCCCGCCGGGCAACCCGCTCTACGAGAACGGCACACCGGCGGGCGGCACGCCGAGGTACGACGGCACGCCCGCGGGCGGCACGCCGAGGTACGACGGGACCCCGGCCGAGGGCACCCCGATGTACAACGGCACCCCCGCCGCGGGCACGCCCGCGTACCGCGGTCCGGGTGCTCCGGGTGCTCCGGGTGCTCCGGGTGCTCCGGGTGCTCCGGGCGGTCCCGCGGGCCGGCGCGGCCCGGGCGGCCCCGCCGGGCAGCGCGGCCGGGGCGCTCAGGGCGCACCCGGTGGCTCCCCGGCCGGTCCCCCGGCTGGTTCCCCGGCGGCCCCGACCGGCCCCACCACGGGCCCGGTCACCGGCACCGCCTCCTTCGGCGGCGGCCCCGCCACCGCCCCCCGCCCCTTCGGCGGAAGCCCGGGCGCGGGCACCCCGTTCGCGGGCGGCGGCGCACCCCGCATGTCCGACGACACGGCGATCCTGACGCCGCAGCAGCCCGCACCGGCGCCGAGGCCGGGACAGGGCGACACGGGGCAGGGTGCCCACGTCTCCGGGGACACGCTCACCAGCGGCATCCCGGTGGTCCCGCCGACGGCGGCCCGCCCGAACCTGACCCCGCGCATCGAGGAGCGCGCGACCCCGGCCCCCGCGCCGGCGCCGCGCCAGGCGCCCCCGGCCGGCCGCGCGCCGGCGAAGAAGGGCCGCTCGAAGCTGGTCCTCGCCGCCGTCGGCGTCCTGGGCCTCGCCGGAGTCGCGTACGGCGCCGGACTGCTCCTCAACCACTCCGACGTCCCGAAGGGCACGACGGTGCTCGGCGTGGACATCGGCGGCGGTACGAAGGAGGAGGCCGTCGAGAAGCTGGACGCGGCGCTCGGCAAGCGGGCCACCGCGCCGCTGCAGCTCGGCGTGGGCGGCAAGCAGGTCCAGCTGGCCCCGGACAAGGCGGGCCTGGCGCTCGACAGCCAGGAGACCGTCCGGGCGGCGGCGGGCAGCGACTACAACCCGGTCTCGGTGATCGGCTCCCTCTTCGGCGGCGAGCGGGTCGCGAAGCCGGTGTTCCCGGTGGACAAGGAGAAGCTCGCGGTCGCCCTGACCGACCTGGCGGGCACGTCCGCCTCGGCGACGGAGGGCACGATCCTGTTCGCCCCGAACAAGGTGACGCCGGTCGAGGGCAAGCCCGGGAAGGGCCTGGACGTCCAGCGCTCGATGATCTCCGTCCAGGACGCCTTCCGCGCCCAGGTGGAGACGGGCCAGAACAAGCTGGTCGAGCTGCCGGTCACGACGCGCCGTCCGACGGTCACGAAGGCCGAGCTGGACCGGGCGATGAAGGAGTTCGCGACGCCCGCGATGTCGGGTCTGATCAGGATCCAGGCGGGCGGCAGGCACATCGACTTCGGCCCGGCCCGGTCGCTGCCGCAGATCCTCTCGATGAAGGCCGTCGACGGCCGGCTGGTCGAGGTCTACGACAAGAAGGCGATCGACCGGCTGCTCGACGGAGCCTTCAAGGGCGTCATGATCACCAAGGGCGACGGCGCGAAGCACGAGATCTCCGCCGACGACGTGGCCTTCGCGATGCGGGACGCCCTGCTGGGCAAGACCCTCGCGGAACGCACGAAGACGATCAACCTCACGGGCGAGGGCTGACAGCCCCTGCCCCGGCCCACGAGCCCCCGTCCCCTCCCGGGACGGGGGCTCGCGGGTTCGGGCGGGTACGTCGCCGGGGGCGCGGGGGTGAAGCGTGAGGCGACGTCGGGCGCCGAACAAGGGGTCGCGTCCCTGATCCGGGCTCCCGTAAGGTCTCCCGCAAGGGCGGGGCCGTAGCACAGAGGTAGTGCGCCGCGACAGCATCTCGGAGGACGCCGGTTCGAATCCGGTCGCCCCGCCCCCTCACCTCACCCGCTAGTTCAGCAGCGCCCTTGCCGCCTGTGCCCGGCGCCTGATCGTCGTCGCCGACTCCGGGTCCACCGCGTCCATCACCTGCGCGTACGCCTCCATCTCCACCGCTCCCGTGAGGAACTCCCCGCGCTGGACGAGCAGTTCGGCGCGTTCGTAGCGGAGTCTCGCCGGGTGCGAGGGGAGCAGCAGGGCGAGTTCCACCGCCCACAGGGCCACGTCGGAGCGTTCGGGGCGGGGGGCCGCCCAGGCGCGGATGTTGTTCAGGATCCGGAGGGCGATCGCGCCGGGCTCGGCGGGGCGGAGCATCGAGCGGTCGAGCGCCTCGCCCGTCGCGCTCGCCACGAGGAGCTCGGCGTCCGCGCCGGTCATGGACCGGCCGCCCGCGAACGGGTCGGCGAGGTTCAGGTCGGCCGGGTCCCCGAAGCCGACGACGAAGTGGCCGGGCAGCCCGAGCCCGTACACGGGGGCGCCGGCCCTGCGGGCGACCTCCATCCAGACGACGGAGAGCAGGATGGGCAGGCCCCGGCGGCGCCGGAGCACCTCGTGCAGGAGTGAGGACTCCAGGCGCTGGTAGTCGGCGGGCACGCCCTCGAATCCCTCGTGGCGGCCCAGGAGCGCGGCGAGCTCGGTCGCCCAGTCGCCGGTGATCCGGGTCCCGTACGGGACGAGGCCGGCGAGCCGGTCGAGTTCGATCTCGGCCTCGTCCAGGTCCCGCCGGGTGACGGCGGGGTCGGCGACCGCGCCGATCAGGAGGCAGAGCCGGGCGAGGTCGGGCCGCTCGGCCCGGGCCTCCTCGGCGAACTCCCGCCGCCAGTCCTCCCGACCCGGCTCCTCGGACGCGCCTCCGGGCCCGTCCGGTCCGTCCGGGCCGCTCGGCCTGTGCGGTGCGTCCGGCCCACCCGGTCGGCTCCGTCCCTCCGGTCCGTCCAGTCGGTCCGGCCCGCTCGACCCCTCCGGCCCGTCCGACCCCTCCGGCCCGTCCGACCCCTCCGGCCCCTCCGGCCCGTCCGATTCGCCCCGTGGTGGTACGTCCTCCGTCACGCCTCCGCCCATCGGTAGTGGTGGTAGTGGTGGTGGGGCGCGAAGCCCATGCCGTCGTACAGGGCCCGAGCGCCGTCGTTGTCCGTCTCCACCTGGAGCCAGGCCGCCGACGCGCCCTCGTCGAGCGCCTGCCGGGCGAGCGCCGTCATGACGGACGTCGCCAGGCCCCGGCGCCGTCGGCCGGGGTCGACCTCGACCGCCATGAAGCCGGCCCAGCGGCCGTCGACCACACAGCGTCCGATCGCCGCCGGTACCTCTCCCGTGCCCGCGACGGACGCGAACCACACACTCGGACCGGAAGCGAGGACCGAGCGGACCACCGCGAGCCGATCTTCACCGGAGAAGCGCTGGTAGCGGCGCAGCCACGGCTCGTCGGCCGTCCGGGAGAGCCGTACGGCGGAGACGTCGGCGTCCAGGTCGCCGATCGGGGCGAGCGCCGCGATCCGGACCTCGGCGGAGACCTCGCGGCGCCAGCCGTGCCGGTCCAGGGCGGCGCACAGCAGCTCCTGGGTGCCCTCGGCGCCGGTGGCGGTCTGGATGTACGCGGGGAGCTTCCGGGCCGCGTACCACGCGCGTACGTGCGTCAGGGCCTCGGCGACCGGCAGCCCGGGATCACCGAGCGGGAGGGCCGAGTTGGCGCGGCGGGTGAATCCGTCGGCCGCGCGGAGCGTCCACTCGCCCAGGGGCTCGCTCTCGACCGGCTGCCACGCGCGCGCGGTGGCGCGGGCGAGCTCCGCGAAAGTGGCCGAGGGGCCGCGTCGGCGGGCCGGGGCGGCGGGCACGACCTTGCCCGCGGCGAGCGCGGATTCCGCGATCCGGACGCTCTCGCCGCTCCTTCGTGTGATCAGCAACACACCGGCATCCCATGATGTGAGAACCCCGACCGCGTCGGTGTACTTCTCGCCCGGTTCCGCCGAGTCTGTCACGTACCGAACGGAGACACGTTTTCCCACGTCAGCGCTGGTAAGTCGCACGTCAAGGCGCCCTCCGCCAGTGATTTCCACAGCTTCTCCGCCCCTCCTGTTCGGATCGCCCTCAAGAACGGAGATACTAGGTGCGGGCATCGACGACGCCGCGCTCCCGCGCAGACCAGCCCTATCGAGGAGGAACGACAGCGTGACCTACGTCATCGCGCAGCCTTGTGTCGACGTCAAGGACAAGGCGTGCATCGAGGAGTGCCCCGTCGACTGCATCTACGAGGGCAAGCGGTCCTTGTACATCCACCCGGACGAGTGCGTCGACTGCGGGGCCTGTGAGCCGGTCTGTCCGGTGGAGGCGATCTTCTACGAGGACGACACCCCGGAGGAGTGGAAGGACTACTACAAGGCGAACGTCGAGTTCTTCGACGAGCTCGGTTCGCCCGGTGGTGCCTCCAAGCTCGGCGAGATCGAGCGTGACCACCCCTTCATCGCCGCCCTGCCTCCGCAGAACGGCTGATTGTTCGACCTCGGTCCCGTACGGCCTCGCCGCTGTACGGGACCGAAGCGTTTTCCGTACGTACGAGGAAGTGAGCCAACCCGTGAGCGCAGTCTCTTCGCGCCTGCCCGTCTTCCCCTGGGACAAGCTGGAGCCGTACAAGAAGACGGCCCTGACGCACCCGGACGGAATCGTGGACCTGTCCGTCGGCACGCCCGTGGACCCGGTCCCCGCGCTGATCCGGGAGGCCCTGGTCGCGGCCGCGGACTCGCCGGGCTATCCCACGGTGTGGGGCACGAAGGAACTGCGGGACGCGCTCACCGGCTGGTGCGAGCGACGCCTGGGCGCCGTGGACTTCGCCCACGAGAACGTGCTCCCCGTCGTCGGCTCCAAGGAGCTGGTGGCCTGGCTGCCGACGCAGCTGGGGCTCGGCGCGGGCGACGTCGTCGCCTACCCGCGGCTCGCGTACCCGACGTACGAGGTCGGCGCGCGGCTCTGCGGCGCGACGCCCGTCGTCTACGACGACCCGATCGCCGACCTCGACCCGGCCGCGGTGAAGCTCCTCTGGCTCAACTCCCCGTCCAACCCGACGGGCAAGGTCCTCGCCAAGGACGAGCTGACCCGGATCGTGGCCTGGGCGCGCGAGCACGGCGTCCTCGTCTTCTCCGACGAGTGCTACCTGGAGCTGGGCTGGGAGGCCGACCCGGTCTCGGTCCTGCACCCGGACGTCTGCGGCGGTTCGTACGAGGGGATCGTCGCGGTCCACTCGCTGTCCAAGCGCTCCAACCTGGCCGGCTACCGGGCCGCGTTCATCGCGGGCGACGCGGCGGTCCTGGGCGAGCTGCTGCAGATCCGCAAGCACGGCGGCATGATGACCGCCGCCCCGGTGCAGGCGGCGACGGTCGTGGCGCTCGGCGACGACGCGCACGTGGCCGAGCAGCGGGAGCGGTACGCGGCCCGCCGGACGGCGCTGCGGGCGGCCCTGGAGGCGCACGGCTTCCGGATCGAGCACAGCGAGGCCAGCCTGTACCTGTGGGCGACCCGGGACGAGCCGTGCTGGGAGACGGTGGCGTACCTGGCGGAGAAGGGCATCCTGGTGGCGCCCGGCGACTTCTACGGCGAGGCCGGGGAGCGGTTCGTGCGGGTGGCGTTCACGGCGACGGACGAGCGGGTCGAGGCCGCGGTCAAGCGCCTGGGCTGACGGACATGCGCCGGAGGGCCCGGGGAGCAGGTGCTCCCCGGGCCCTCCGTGCGTCGTGACGCGGATCAGCCGCCGATCGGCAGGCCGCCCAGGGTCTGGCCGGTCGGCAGGCCGCCCAGGCCGCCGCCGAGGGCGCCGCCGGTGGGGGCCTCGGTGCTCTCGGCGGCGGCGCCGGCGGTCTGGCCGACGACCTCGGCGGTGCTGCCGGCCGTCTTGCCGGCGACGTCCTGCACGGCGGGGGTGGCGGTCTTGCCGGCCGTGCCGAGGGTCTTGCCGGCGGCCGGGACGGCCGTCCCGACGGCCTTGCCGCCGGTCTCGCCGACCACGCCGGTCGCGGTCTGCGAGGCGCTGTCGACGGCGCTCCCCGCGCCGGCGGCGTCCAGGGCGGTCACGCCGCCGAGGGCGCCGGTCGGCGCGAGGCCCGGCGCCAGGGCGCTCGCGGAGCCGGCCGCACCGACCACGGGGGCTGCTCCGGCCGCGACGATGAGGGCGGCGCGGGCGATCCGGCGGGTCAGGGAGAGGGACATGGTGCTCCTTCGGCGAAGACGACGATTACGCGGTGACAACCGGCCCCGGGGCGGGGGAGGTTGCGGCGGCCGAAGGTAAAGAGTTGGTAATGCGTCGTATTGTCGGGTGGGGAGGAAAACGGACGAACGTGTCATTGCGGGGTGCGCTGCCGAACCGTCACTTCCCTTGTGCCGCAAGGGGGACGAGGGGGAGGGGTGACGTGTGGGAAACGTGCCCCGAAAGCCGCGCGAATTCCTTCCCGGCCGGACACGGGCCGCGACACTCACGGGTGAAGGGCCGTACAGGTGATCGGCCGGGGTGGCTGCCTTTGGCGGCGCCGTACGGGGAGCGGATGCCGCCCGCCCCGTTACTGCTGCGCCAACCGCATCCGTACCGACGCGGCGTCCGCCGACGGCGTGCCCGAGGGCTTCGACCAGGCGCCGTCCGCCTCGCCCGCCCGCCACACGCGGTCCCCGAACGCGACCTCCGTGATGCGCAGCGTGTCCGCGCACGCCACCGCCCACTGCGCCAGCTCCCAGCCGCGCCGCTCGTCCGAACCGGCCCCCGGCGCGCTCCCCGCGCCCGTCGCCGCCCGGACCGGGACCACGAGCACCGGCGGCTCCGACGCCGAACGGCCCGCGCCGGGACCGCCCGTGACCGCCTCCGGCGCCGTCTTCTCGCCGAAGGCCCGCACCAGCTCGTGCCGCACCTGCGCCGGATCGCCCGGCCGGCCCTTCGCCGTGCTCGCCGTACAGGACAGCGCCGCCGGCGACCGGCCCGTCAGCGCGGCCGACAGCAGCGCCGCGTCCGGCTCGTGCTTCGCGTACGCCTGCGGGAAACCGCTCCGCTGCACCTTCTGCGCCGCCACCGTCAGCGGCAGCCGCGAGTACCCCGGGACCTTCTCCAGGCCCTCGTAGAACCTCCCCGAGGCGTACACCGGGTCCATGATCTGCTCCGGCGTCCCCCAGCCCTGCGAGGGCCGCTGCTGGAAGAGCCCCAGCGAGTCCCGGTCGCCGCCCTCGATGTTCCGCAGCGCGGACTCCTGGAGGGCCGTCGCGAGCGCGATCGTCACCGCCCGCTCCGGCAGCCCCCGCGTCGTGCCCACCGCCGCGATCATCGCCGCGTTGGACGCCTGCTCCGGAGTGAACTCGTAGCGGTTGTCCCCACCGCCCACACTGCACCGGGGCGTCCCCGTGCTCCCCGTCAGCTGGTGGACGGCCACGTACGAGGCGAGGCCGAGGAGCGCGGCGAAGGCGGCCGCCGTACGGGCGAGGCGGCCGCGACGGCGGGGGCGGGTGGGCTCGGACACGGGGCCCACCGTACTGGAGGCCGCGTTAGGGTCGGCACATGGCTGACATCACCCCGCTCGACGGCACCCTCGACCTCTCCCTGGACGGGGCCGCGCTCACCGCCGCCCTCGTCGACTTCCCCTCCGTCAGCGGGACCGAGCAGCCGCTCGCGGACGCGATCGAGCGGGCCCTGCGCCTCCTGCCGCACCTCACCGTCGACCGGTACGGCAACAACGTCGTCGCCCGGACGCACCTCGGCCGCGGCGAGCGCGTCGTCCTCGCCGGCCACATCGACACCGTGCCGATCGCCGACAACGTGCCCTCGCGGCTCGACGAGGACGGCATCCTCTGGGGCTGCGGCACCTCCGACATGAAGTCCGGGGTCGCCGTCCAGCTCCGCATCGCCGCCACCGTCCCCGAGCCCAACCGCGACCTCACCTTCGTCTTCTACGACAACGAGGAGGTCGCCGCCGACCTCAACGGCCTCGGCAAGGTCGCCGCCGCGCACCCCGACTGGCTGGAAGGCGACTTCGCCGTCCTCCTCGAACCCTCCGACGGCCAGGTCGAGGGCGGCTGCCAGGGCACCCTGCGCGTCATCCTGCGCACCGCCGGCGAGCGCGCCCACTCCGCGCGCGCGTGGATGGGCTCCAACGCCATCCACACCGCCGCCCCGATCCTCGACCGCCTCGCCGCCTACCAGCCGCGCAAGCCGGTCATCGACGGCCTCCAGTACCACGAGGGCCTCAACGCCGTCCGGATCGAGGGCGGCGTCGCCACCAACGTCATCCCCGACGCCTGCGCCGTCACCGTCAACTTCCGGTACGCCCCCGACCGCTCCCCGGCCGAGGCCCTCGCGTACGTCCGCGCGTTCTTCGACGGCATCGACATCGCCGAGTTCGTCGTCGACGACGAGAGCCCCGGCGCCCTGCCCGGCCTCTCCCACCCCGCGGCCGAGGCCTTCATGAAGGCCGTCGGCGGCAGCGCCCAGCCCAAGTTCGGCTGGACCGACGTCGCCCGCTTCAGCGCCCTCGGCGTGCCCGCCGTCAACTACGGCCCCGGTGACGCCCTGTACGCGCACAAGCGCGATGAGCACATCCACGTCGACAAGGTCCACCACTGCGAGGCCCGGCTCCGCGACTGGCTGACCGCCCGTCTCCCGTAATTTCGCATTTCGTCACCTCTCTGGTCCTACGCTGACCCCACGAGAAGATCGTCGGTTCGACGGAGGGAGCAGGCCATGGGTATCCCTGAGGGGGAGACGAAGCCGGAGGAGCAGCGGCTCGGACCGGTGCTCAGGCGCAGGGACCAGGTCCAGCCGGGCACCACGGACCAGCGGCTGCTCGACACCGAGGGCGACTCGGAGTGGGTGCACACCGACCCCTGGCGGGTCATGCGCATCCAGTCCGAGTTCGTCGAGGGCTTCGGCGCCCTCGCCGAACTGCCGAGCGCGATCAGCGTCTTCGGCTCGGCCCGTACGAAGGCGGACTCTCCGGAGTACGAGGCGGGCGTACGGATCGGCCGGGCGCTCGTCGAGGCCGGCTTCGCGGTCATCACGGGCGGCGGTCCCGGCGCCATGGAGGCGGCCAACAAGGGGGCCAGGGAGGCCAAGGGCGTCTCGGTCGGCCTCGGCATCGAGCTCCCCTTCGAGCAGGGGCTCAACCCGCACGTCGACATCGGCGTGAACTTCCGCTACTTCTTCGTCCGCAAGACGATGTTCGTGAAGTACGCGCAGGGCTTCGTCGTCCTGCCCGGCGGCCTCGGCACCCTCGACGAGCTCTTCGAGGCGCTCACCCTGGTCCAGACCCGCAAGGTCACCCGCTTCCCGATCGTGCTCTTCGGCACGGCGTACTGGAAGGGCCTGGTCGACTGGCTGCGCGACTCGGTCGTCGCGGGCGGCAAGGCGAGCGAACGCGACCTCCTCCTCTTCCACGTCACGGACGACGTGGAGGAGGCGGTGGCGCTCGTCACCAAGGAGGTCGGACGGTAGCGGCCTGACGGCCCGGTCGGTTGTGCCCACCCGCGGCGCACAACCGGCCACCGGCCGGCGGACGCGGGGCTACGCCAGCCCGCGCCGGGCCACGGCGGGCGCGCGGTGACCGGCGATGGACGCCACCATGTCCAGGACCTGACGCGTCTCCGCGACCTCGTGCACCCGGTACACCCGCGCCCCCAGCCACGCCGACACGGCAGTCGTCGCCAAGGTCCCGAGGACCCGCTCCTTGACCGGCCGGTCGAGCGTCTCGCCCACGAAGTCCTTGTTCGACAGGGACACGAGCACCGGCCACCCCGTCTCCGTCATCTCGCCGAGGCGTCGCGTCGCCTCCAGGCTGTGCCGGGTGTTCTTCCCGAAGTCGTGACCGGGGTCGATCATGATCCCGTCCCGCCGCACCCCCAGCGCGGCCGCGCGCTCCGCGAGGCCCACCGTGACGCGCAGGATGTCGGCCATCACGTCCTCGTACTCCACCCGGTGCGGCCGCGTCCGCGGCTCCGCGCCGCCCGCGTGCGTGCAGACGAGCCCCGCGCCGTACTTCGCGGCCACCTCGGCGAGCCGCGGGTCCACGCCGCCCCAGGCGTCGTTCAGGACGTCCGCCCCGGCCTCGCAGACCGCCTCGCCGACGTCCGCCCGCCAGGTGTCGACGCTGATCACCACATCGGGGTGGCGCCTGCGGACCTCGGCGACGAAGCCGACCGTGCGCCGCGCCTCCTCCTCGGCCGTCACCTCCTCGCCGGGGCCCGCCTTCACCCCGCCGATGTCGATGATCGCCGCCCCCTCCGCCACGGCCTGCTCCACCCGCGTGAGCGCCGGCTCGTCGCGGAAGGTGGCGCCCTGGTCGTAGAAGGAGTCCGGCGTCCGGTTCACGATCGCCATGATCACCGGCTCGTGCGGCCCGAATTCACGCCGTCCCAAGCGCAGCATCCCTTTTATCCTCCCTCGCGTCCGTTCGCCTGCGACCCTAACCGTCGGTGGCGCATGGCACGATCGGCACGGGACGTTTTCCACTCCGGGGAGAGGCGCGCAGTGTTCTGGTTTCTGCTCATCACGATGGTCGTGGTCGTGGCCGCGGTGACCCTCGCCGTGGTCGGCGGCGGCGACGGCGAGGTGCTGCCCGAGGTGGCGCCCGAGCAGCTCGTCGACCCGCTTCCGGCCGCCCGCCCGGTGGACCGCGCCGACGTCGAGGCGCTGCGCCTCCCCGTCGCGGCGCGCGGCTACCGGATGGCCGACGTGGACGACGTCCTCGTACGGCTCGGCGCCGAGCTCGCGGAGCGCGACGCCCGGATCGCCGAGCTCGAGGAGGCGCTCGCGGCCCCCGGCGGTGACGCGGGCACCGAGGGCGGCGAGAAGTGACGGGCGGGGCGATCCCCGGGCCCGACGGGCGGCTGCGCTGCCCCTGGGGCCTGTCGACCGAGGACTACGTCGCGTACCACGACGAGGAGTGGGGCCGCCCGGTCCACGGCGACGACGCGCTGTTCGAGCGGCTCTGCCTGGAGGCCTTCCAGTCGGGCCTGTCGTGGATCACGATCCTGCGCCGCCGCGAGGGCTTCCGGCGCGCCTTCGCCGGCTTCGAGATCGCCTCGGTCGCCGCGTTCGGCGAGGCGGACCGCGAGCGGCTCCTCGCCGACGAGGGCATCATCCGCAACCGCGCCAAGGTCGACGCGACCCTGGCCAACGCCAAGCTGCTCGCCGGCTGGTCGCCGGGCGAGCTCGACGCGCTCATCTGGTCGTACGCCCCGGACCCGGCGACCCGCTCGGCGCCGCGCACGCTCGCGGAGGTCCCGGCGGTCACGGACGAGTCGACGGCCCTGTCCAAGGCCCTCAAGAAGCGCGGCCTCCGCTTCATCGGCCCCACCACGGCGTACGCCCTGATGCAGGCCTGCGGTCTGGTCGACGACCACTTGAAGGGCTGTGTGGCCCGGGGCGACCACTGACCCGGGGCGACCCCTAGCCCGGGGCGACCACCGGCCCGGGGCGACCCTTGGGGTGCCCCGGGCGCGCGTCCGTCAGAAGACGTGGACCCGCTCGGCGGTGTCCCAGCCCATGTCGGCCTGGGGGCCTCCGATGCCGCCGCGGCCGTTGCCGGGGTAGATGTAGAGCTGGTTCCAGTCGATCGGCCGCATCAGGTCGGACTTGCCGTCGCCGGTCACGTCGCCGACGGAGAAGACGGGGGCGTCCGACGGCCAGGCGTACGGCAGCTTGGTGCGGGCGCCGAACGCGCCGCGGCCGTTGCCCGGGTAGAGCCAGAGGCCGCGCGAGCCGTCCCGGGCGACCAGGTCGGACGTGCCGTCGCCGGTCATGTCGCCGGGCGCCACGAGCCGGTTCATGGCGTTCCAGCCGCCGCCGACCTTCTTGCGGGCGCCGAACCAGCCGTGGCCGTTGCCCGGGTACGTCCACAGGACACCGGCGGTGTCCCGGGCGACCAGGTCGCGGCGGCCGTCACCGGTGATGTCGCCGACGGCCTTGATCTCCTTCATGGTGTTCCAGCCGCTGCCGATCTTCACGCGGGGCTTGAAGGAGCCGCGGCCGTTGCCCGGGTAGAACCACAGGACGCCGGACCGGTCGCGCGCGAAGACGTCCTCGTTGCGGTCGCCGTTGTAGTCGCCGTGGCGGACGATCTGCGTCATGGCGTTCCAGCCGCCGCCGATCAGCACGCCCTTGGGCGCGGTCTCCCAGCTGGCGGAGTAGCCGTGGAGGTACCACAGCCGGCCGTCGTCGGCCCGCTCCAGGAGGTCGGGCCGGGAGTCGTTGTTCAGGTCGCCGAACTGCGCGGCGGCGGGAAGTCCGGCGGGACGCTTCTGCTGCGGCCACCAGTCCATCCATGCGACGCCGCTGCTGGCCTCCCATGCGGTGGTCGCCACGCGGATCGAGCTGATCCTGTTGTCGAGCTGGCCCATGACCGAGCCGTCGAAGCTGACCCCGCCGTTGTGCGGGTCCATGACCAGGGAGTCGCCGTCCCGGTAGTTCGCGTCGACGTTGAGCACGGCGTGCAGCGCGGAGTGGTTGACGACGCTCGAGATCGTGTTGTCCCAGGCGCCGAGAGTGGGCTGGCTGGACGAGATGATCTTCATCTCGCCCTTGAAGTCGCGGTACTGGAAGACGCACATCCGCCCGGACGGGCAGCGCTCCTCGCCGGCGGAGGCCGGGGGAGCGGTGGTCATCAGGGTCGTGAGGGAGGCCGCCGTGGTGACGGCGGCGGCCAGGGCGCGACGGCCCCGGTTGCTGCGGATCATGGATCGGAATCCGTTCACGAAGAGGAGAGTCAGAAGGCGAAGGCGGCGGACCGGAGACTGCCGAGGTCCCGGGGCGCGAGGAGGTGCCCGTCGGCGGTGCCGGGGTAGACGAGGAGCCGGACCCGGCCCTCGTAGGACTCCCTGCCGCGGGCGTGCGCCACCACGTCGGGGCGGCCGTCGCCGGTGACGTCGCCGAGACCGGCCAGCTCGGCGTGGCTGTTCCAGCCGCCGGTGCCGATGAGCCCCCGCGCGCTGAACCAGCCGCGGCCGTTGCCCGGGTAGAGCCAGAGCCTGCCCGCGCTGTCGCGGGCGACCAGATCGGCCTTCTTGTCGGAGTTCATGTCGCCGGCGCCGACGAGCTCGTTGACGGCCTTCCAGCCGCCGCCGACCTTCTTGCGGGCGCCGAACCAGCCGCGCCCGTTGCCCGGGTACGTCCACAGGACGCCGTCGCCGTCGGAGGCGAGCAGGTCGGCCTTGCCGTCGCCGGTGAGGTCACCGGCCGCGGCGAGGTCCCGCATGCTGTTCCAGCCGCCGCCGATCCTGACGCGGGGCTTGAACCAGCCCTGGCCGTTGCCGGGGTAGAGCCACAGGACGCCGGCCTTGTCGCGGGCGAGGACGTCCTCGTTGCGGTCGCCGTCGTAGTCGCCGTGCCGGGTCAGCTTGGTCATGCCGTCCCAGCCGCCGCCGACGAGCACGTTCCGGCCGGGGCTCGTGTAGGCGTGGGACGTCCACAGCTGGCCGACGAGGTTGCGCGAGGCGACGTCGGCGTACCCGTCGTGGTTCAGGTCGCCGAAGTCGCCGGACGCCGGGAGCGTGGCGGGACGCGGCCGCGGGTTGTCGTAGAGGACCGGATAGCGGCTCTCGGAGCCGCAGAAGTCGTCCGCCTCGGGGCCGACGTCCACGGAGCTGACCGCCCGGTCGAGCTCCGGGTAGGCGCTCTCGTCGAAGGACTCCGACCCGTAGAAGTGCGTGGAACCCTCGGGGTCGAGCCCCGGCCGCGGGAAGAAGCAGACCGCGTCGGAGTACCCGTTGAGCCGCACGGTGAAGGACCGGATGCGGTTGTCCCAGGCGCCGAGGGACGCCATGGGCTTCCGGATCACGATCATGTCGCCCTGGTACCGCGGCTGGCTGAAGCCGCAGACGGCGTTGTCGGGACACCGGTCCCTGCCGTCCGCCGCCAGCGCGGGCGAGGACAGGACGGTGGCGGAGAGGCCCAAGGCCGTGCCCGCCGTGAGCGCGCCGCGAAGAAGGCGCGCGGAAGGAGAAGGACGCACGGAACCCCCCAGGTATGTGCGTACAAGTGGTGAGCGGATCCTATAGACCCGCCCACCCTCCGTACGAACGGGTTCCGGGGCTGGTCAGCGGCCCAGGTACCGCGGCTTCTCCTTGGCGATGAACGCGCGGACCGCGATCGTGTGGTCCTCCGAGGCGCCCGCCAGGTTCTGCAGCTCCTCCTCCTTGCCGAGGGCCTCCGTGAGGGAGTGGTCGGCGCCGAAGGCGAGGGACTCCTTCAGCGCCGCGTACGCCACGGTCGGGCCCTCCGCGAGCTTCCGCGCCACCTTCTCCGCCTCGGCGGCCAGGTCGGCGGCCGGGACCAGGCGGTTCACGATGCCCAGCTCGTACGCCTCCTGCGCGGAGATCGAGCGCGGGAAGAGCAGCAGGTCGGAGGCCCGGCTCGCGCCGATGAGCCGAGGCAGCGTCCACGACACGCCCGAGTCGGCGGTGAGCGCGACGCCCGCGAAGGCGGTGCTGAAGGAGGCCGTCTCCGCGACGACCCGGTAGTCGGCGGCGAGCGCGAAGCCGAAGCCGGCCCCGGCGGCGACGCCGTTCACGCCCGCGACGACCGGCTTGCGCATGCCGGTGAGCGCGCGCACGATCGGGTTGTAGTGGTCACGGACCGTGTTCATGGTCTCGCTCGTGCCGGACTCCTGGTCCGCCGCGAGCAGCCCGATGTGCTCCTTCAGGTCCTGGCCCACGCAGAACGCCCGGTCGCCGGACGCCGTCAGCAGCACCGCCCGTACGGCCGGGTCGGCCGCGGCCGTCTCCGCGGCGTCACGGAGGGCGACCTTCGTCGCCACGTTCAGCGCGTTCATGGCCTCGGGCCGGTTGAGCGTGATGGTGGCGAGCCCGTCGCTCACCTCGTACAGCACCGTGTCGGCCATCGGGATCCCTTCGCCTCATTGCGTGGTTGACCCGCCCAGCATGGCGGAGATCACCCGTGCCGCCCATGTGAGCTGCGTCAAAGTTCGAAGAGGATCAGAGGGAGATCGGAGGGACTCCGTCCGACGTCGAGCGGCGCAGTATCGCAGGCCGATCCCCGAAATGTGGGGTTTTGAGAGAGCGCGTTGCGCAAGCGATGCCGAGCGATGTTGGTCATCGGGTCCTGCCATGCGGGATAATGACCTGGAAGCAATGTGTTCGAAGCCGGTGACGCGTGCTCCACATCATGGAGCTGCCCGGCTGACGATGAGCTGGTTTCAGGAAGGGGAACAAGCATGGCGGCCATGAAGCCGCGGACGGGTGACGGCCCGCTCGAGGTGACCAAGGAGGGGCGGGGCATCGTCATGCGCGTTCCGCTCGAAGGCGGCGGTCGGCTTGTCGTCGAGCTGACCCCGGACGAGGCCGAGGCGCTGGGCGACGCCCTCAAGAAGGTCGTCGGCTGACCCTCTTCTCCACGATTCCTGAGCGCTGCCCCGGTACGGTCCGCCGTCCCGGGGCAGCGGTGTCTCCGGAGCCGGTACGGCCCCGGTCGGCGGTACGGTCCGGATCGGCCACGTGGTCCGAGGCGGTACGGCCAGGGGTGGCGGGGTGGTCCGAGGCATTACGGCCGGGGAGCCGTCGGCGGGTCGCCGTCAGCCGCGGCGTACCGCGCAGAGCAGGCCGTCGCCCACCGGCAGCAGCGAGGGCACGAGCTCCTGGCTCTCCCGCACCGCGCGCAGCAGCTCCCGGATCCGCTGGACCTCCGCCGGCTGGGCGCCCGAATCGACCGTGCGGCCGTCCGCGAAGACGCCCTCGAAGCAGACGAGACCCCCCGGTCGCAGCAGGCGCAACGATTCAGCGAGATAGTCCAAGTACTCGAGCCGGTCGCCGTCGCAGAACACCAGGTCGTACCCGCCGTCCGCGAGCCGCGGCAGCACGTCCAGGGCGCGCCCGGGGATGAAACGGGCCCGGTTGCCCGCGAAGCCCGCCGCCCGGAACGCCGTCTTGGCCAGCTGCTGCCGCTCCGGCTGGAGGTCCACCGTCGTCAGCACGCCGTCCGGCCGCATCCCGAGCAGCAGATAGATGCCGGACACGCCCGTGCCCGTGCCGATCTCCGCCACCGCCTTGGCGTCCGCAGTCGCCGCGAGCAGGCGCAGCGCCCCACCGGTGCCCGGGGACACCGAGGGCAGCCCTGCCTCCCGGGCCCGCTCACGGGCCCAGCGCAGGGCTTCGTCCTCGGCGACGAAGGCGTCGGCGAACGACCAGCTCGTCGACCGGTTGGCGGTAATGGCCCTCTCCTGTCCCCGTAGTTGACGCAACGGTGACTGTATCCGCTGTCAGTGGGAACCCGCAGATGGGACCGGGCGTTCACCAGGGGAAGGACGGGGAGGAGGACACCGGGCGAGCCGGTTCCAAATTCGCGTAAAGATTCTTATCCGGAGCTAACGGGCGGGGTGGCTATGGTAGGGGCTCCACTGGACACCACCAGAGCCGACAGGGGAGGTGCGGCTGCGCCTGTGGATCGGGGAGGAGTGCTTCGGCGTCTTCTCAGGTCGGCGGGTGAGCCGAAATCCGTGACCGACACCGCTGACCGTTTCCGCACCACCGACTCCGCTCCCACCACCGCGACCTTCGCATCGGACGCGGAATCGCAGGCGTGGACCCCTCCCACCTGGGAGGAGATCGTCAGCACGCACAGTGGCCGGGTCTACCGCCTCGCCTACCGCCTGACGGGCAACCAGCACGACGCCGAGGACCTGACCCAGGAGGTCTTCGTCCGCGTCTTCCGCTCGTTGTCGACGTACACCCCGGGCACCTTCGAGGGCTGGCTGCACCGCATCACCACCAACCTCTTCCTCGACATGGTCCGCCGCAAGCAGCGCATCCGCTTCGACGCGCTCGCCGACGACGCGGCCGAGCGGCTGCCCAGCCGCGAGCCCTCGCCGCAGCAGGCGTTCAACGACACGCACTTCGACGCCGACGTGCAGCAGGCCCTCGACACCCTCGCGCCCGAGTTCCGCGCGGCGGTCGTCCTCTGCGACATCGAAGGCCTCTCGTACGAGGAGATCGCCGCGACCCTCGGGGTGAAGCTCGGCACC
The DNA here is from genome assembly GCF_055602235.1 of Streptomyces sp. NPDC037410. Classification (NCBI taxonomy): domain Bacteria; kingdom Bacillati; phylum Actinomycetota; class Actinomycetes; order Kitasatosporales; family Streptomycetaceae; genus Streptomyces; species Streptomyces sp. NPDC037410. The sequence continues at coordinate 260,231 of NZ_JBVJWR010000009.1, forward strand.
GTCCGCAGCCGCATCCACCGCGGCCGCTCCCACCTGCGCAAGGCGCTCAAGCACCGCTCGCCCGAGGCCCGGGCGGAGCGTGCCCTCGCCTCCGTCGGATGGGAGGCGTCGACAGCGTGAGCGGTACACGTCCACCGTCACCGACCCCCGCGGAACACCACCTCGGGGACCGGCTGGCCGCGCTCGTCGACGGCGAACTCGGCCACGACGCCCGCGATCGGGTCCTCGCCCACCTCGCGACCTGCGCCCGCTGCAGGGCCGAGGCGGACGCCCAGCGCACGCTGAAGAGCGTGTTCGCCTCCGCGGCCCCTCCACCGCCCTCCGAGGGCTTCCTCGCCCGGCTCCAGGGCCTTCCCGGGGGACCCGGTGAGCCCGGCGGGCCGCGCGGACCCCTCGAAGAGCTCCTCGGCGCGGGCGGAGTGAAGTCGGACGGCTTCGCCACCGCCGCCGTCGTCACCCCGAGCCCCGGCACGCCCGGGGCGGCCTTCGGCATCCACAGCGTCGGCTACCGCCCCGCCGGGACCTCCGGCCGGGGGCGGCGCTTCGCGTTCGCCGCGGCCAGCGCCGTGTCGTTCGCGGCGATCGCCCTCGGCGGCACCCTGCCCCTCGACGCCTCGGTGAGCGCGAGCGCGCGCGGCGGCCAGGGCACCGGCACCGCGGTCACGCCGCTGCGGACCACCGCGACCGGCGGCGGCCCGGGCGTCGCGTCCGGGCGCGGCACGCGTTCCGGCGAGCGTTCGGGCGCCCAGTCCGTCGGCGACGCCGAGCCGTTCGCCGCGGTGGCCCCGGCCGCGGTTCCACAGGGCCCGGTCGTCGCCGCGGTCCAGGACACGGTCCCGTCGGACGCGGTGCGGTTCGACGCCGCGCAGGTCTCGGCCGTACACCTCCGGAACGAGGCCCGGCAGTCGCTCCTCGCGCTCTCGCCGTTCATCCGGCCGACGGCCCCGGTCCTCGAACTGGCCTTCGCCCCCGGGCCCAGCCCGATGGCGAGCCCGACGACCGGACCGCTCGGCTCCCACCGCTGACCCGCGACCTGGTTGAATCCAGGGGCAGGGCGCCCGACCCAGGGGCGCGGACGGGTCAGCGGTTGCGGGGAGAGCATGAACAACGGGAAGCCGAACTGGTGGAGCCGGCCTTCGAGCACACCGGAGGCGGCACGCATACCCGACGAGGCCGACGGCGACTTCCCGCTGCCCGCGCCGCAGCCGTCCCCGGAGGCTCCCGTGGCGGACGCCGCGCCGCAGACGGCGCCTCGGGCCGCGGAGCCCGCGGCCGTGGACGCCGAGCCGCAGGCTCCCGCCGTCGACATGACGAAGTCCACGCCGACGCCGCCGTCCGCCGCCGCACCTGCGGCGGAACCGGCGCCCGCGACGGCTGACGCTCCCGTACCCGCGACGGCTGACGCCGCCGTACCCGCGACGGCTGACGCCGCCGTACCCGCGACGGCTGACGCCGCCGTACCCGCGACGGCTGACGCCGCATCCCCGGTGGAGCCCGGCGCCGCACCCGTCGGGACCGACGCGCCCGCGCCGACCGTGGACATGACGAAGCCCGCACCCGCGCCAGTGCCAGCATCCGCGCCCGCACCCGCACCCGCTCACGCGGCCGACGCCACACCTGCGGCCCCCGTCACGTCCCCGGCGGAGCCGGCCGCCGCGCCCGCGCCCGCCGTCGTACCCCCGGCGGAGCCGGCCCCCGTGGCCGTCGGGGCCGAGGCCCACGCGCCCGCGCGGCAGCCGCTGCACACGCCTGACGAGTACCGCACGCCGCCGTACGGCGAGCCGGGGCCCTGGGCGCCCGCGCCGCCCGTGCAGCGCCCGGCCGCCTCCGTACCGCCTCAGGCGAACCCGCACCCGCAGGCGCACGTCCAGCCGCAGCCGCAGCCGCAGGCACACCCGCAGCCGCAGGTCGTCGCCGCCGCGCCCTGGGCGCAGTACGACCCCTGGGGCGCCCCTGGTGCCGCGCCCGTGCCCGCGAAGAAGTCCCGCAAGGGGCTCGCGCTCGCCGGGGCGCTCGTCTTCGCCCTCGTCACCGGCGTCATCGGCGGCGGCATCGGCGCGTACGTCGAGCGGAACGGCGGGCTGACCACCGTCGAGCTGCCGCAGGCCGACGCCGGGGACACCGGCCGCGCCCCCGACAGCGTCGCCGGGATCGCCGCCAGCGCCCTGCCCGGCGTCGTCACCCTGCACGTCAGGGGCAACGGCTCCTCCGGCACCGGCACCGGCTTCGTCCTCGACGACAAGGGCCACATCCTCACCAACAACCACGTCGTCGACGGCGCCGCGTCCTCCGGCGACATCTCGGTGACCTTCGCCAGCGGCGAGACCGCCCGCGCCAAGCTCATCGGCAAGGACACCGGCTACGACCTGGCCGTCGTCCAGGTCACCGGCGTCTCCGGCCTCAAGGCGCTCCCGCTCGGCAACTCCGACAACGTCCGCGTCGGCGACCCCGTCGTCGCCATCGGCGCCCCCTTCGACCTGTCCAACACCGTCACCTCCGGCATCATCAGCGCCAAGGAGCGCCCGATCACCGCCGGCGGCGAGAAGGGCGACGGCAGCGACGTCAGCTACGTCGACGCGCTGCAGACCGACGCCCCCATCAACCCCGGCAACTCCGGCGGCCCGCTGCTCGACTCCAAGGCCCAGGTCATCGGCATCAACAGCGCGATCCGCGCCGCCGGCGGCGGTTCCGGCGAGGGCGAGGGCGGCGGCGCGAGCCAGCCCGGCTCCATCGGTCTCGGCTTCGCCATACCGATCAACCAGGGCAAGCGCGTCGCCGAGGAGCTCATCAACACCGGCAAGGCCACCCACCCCGTCATCGGTGTGAGCCTCGACATGCAGTTCAACGGCGACGGCGCCCGCGTCGGCGAGAAGGGCAAGGACGGCTCCGCCTCCGTCACCGCCGGCGGCCCGGCCGCCAAGGCCGGACTGCGGCCGGGGGACGTCATCACCCGGGTCGACGGCCAGCGCGTGCACAGCGGCGAGGAGCTCATCGTGAAGATCCGCGCCCACCGCCCCGGCGACAGGCTGGAGCTCACCCTGAGCCGCGACGGCAAAGTGCTGACAAAGACGTTGACGCTCGGATCCTCCCAGGGCGACTGAGCGCCATGTGGCGGACGCCCCGAGGTACCCGCCCGACAGTTTGGGCGGGTACCGTGGACCGGGCCCTGGACCGGCGTGAAGGAGCTACTAGGTGTTCAGCGACATAGGCGCACTCGAGCTGGTGACGCTCGTCGTCCTCGCCGTGCTCGTCTTCGGGCCGGACAAGCTCCCGAAGGTGATCCAGGACGTCTCGCGCTTCATCCGGAAGGTCCGCGAGTTCTCCGACAGTGCGAAGCAGGACATCCGCAGCGAGCTGGGTCCGGAGTTCAAGGACTTCGAGTTCGAGGACCTCAACCCCAAGACGTTCCTCCGCAAGCAGCTGGAGAACAACGAGGACCTCAAGGACCTCAAGGAGCTGCGCGGCACGTTCGACCTCAAGAAGGAGATGAACGAGGTCGCCGACGCCGTCCACGGCCGCGAGACCGCGCCCGCGCCCTCGGCCGCGTCCGCCGCGGTCAACGGCTCCGCCTCCCCGGACCTGCTCAAGAAGCAGGACAAGCGGGATGATCCGGGCGCTGCCGAGCGTCCTCCGTACGACTCGGACGCCACCTGACGACGGCCTGTCACCGACCCACTCCTCCCTGGTGGCTATCCTCCCTCTGTTGACGGAACGAGGAGGCGGCCGAATGAAGACGACGAGTCGGGTGGAAGCCGATGGCTTTCTGCGCGCACCCTTCGCCTGGTACGGGCTGGACGAGGCGTTCACCGGCCCGCGCCGGCTGATGCAGATCGGTACGGCGGCGGACGGCACCGTCCAGCACGGCTCGGTGGGCCATGGTGACGAGCCGTCGATAAAGTCCGAGGCCGGCGCCGCGGAGAGGGAGCGCTTCGCCGTCGTCGTGACGGTCGCGGCGAACCCCGTGCGCCGCAGCGGGGACGGCACCGGCGTCCTGGACGCCACCACGGTCTCCTCCGCCGCCTGGCTGGCCGGCTCCGGGCTCCTCGCCCACACCTGGCCCGCCTCGCTCGACCACGCGCTGCGCGACCACTGGCTGGACCAGCAGACCGAGACGGCCTTCGAGCTCGCCGACGACCTCGACGGGCCGGCCTGGACGATCCTCTCGCTGCCCGTGGACGGGGTGCCGGTGCCGTTCCACTACCGGGAGTCCGAGTTCGGCTGGGTCCTCGCCGGGTCCGCGGGGGACGTGCACATCGGGGCGTACGGGCGGGGGATGAGCGCGTACGGGCTCGGGTTCGCGGCCGTGAAGGACCTCGGCGCTTACGGCGCCTAGACACGCGGAAGGGGGGCCCCCCCCGGGGGGGGCCCTTCCCCGTTTTTTCCCAGAACCTTTTTTCTGGGTTGTTGCCCCGTTCCCTCCCGACCAAGCCCGATCGTGGGCATCCCGACTTTCCCCCAGCTGTCCGAAG